>CAMCWG010000003.1 GCA_945882005.1 Bordetella parapertussis | reverse complement strand
CTGGATACGGTCGTAGCGATTCGGCTGATGGGGATATTTTTAAATGGAATTTCCCTCTGATCGGACATTACTGGGTGGCCGGTGATACTGTGTTGCAGCACATTGCCAATAAAGAAGGCGGTTGGGATAAGTTGAAAGGCAAAAAAATTGCGGTGGCCTATCACGATAGTCCTTTCGGTAAAGAGCTTTTGCCCATTATGGAAGAGCGCGCCAAAAAACACGGCTTCCAGCTGCAATTATTGCCAATCCCTGCTCCAGGCGTTGAGCAAAAAGCAATCTGGCTGCAAGTGCGTCAACAACGACCCGATTATGTCGTCCTACAAACTTGGGGCGTAATGACTCCCACGGCTATCCGTGAGGCGATTGCGGTGGGATACCCTCGCGAGAAAATGTTTGGAACTTGGTGGTCTGGTGCTGAGCCCGACTTAAGGGACGTTGGTGCTGCTGCGAAAGGTTATAGCGCAGTCATGATGCAGCATGGCGCAGAACCACAATCCGATGTCGTTAAGCAAATTCTTTCTTCGGTACATGACAAAGGACAAGGGACCGGACCACGTAACGAAGTTGGACAGGTGCTTTATATGCGTGGAGTAGTGGGCGCAATGCTAGCGACAGAGGGTGCCCGGGCAGCGCAGGTGAAGTTTGGAAAGGGTAAGCCTGTCACGCCGGAGCAGGCCCGTTGGGGATATGAAAACTTGAAACTGACGCAGGCCGATTTGGATGCGCTGGGCTTCAAAGGTGTGATGCGTCCGGTGGCCACGACTTGTAGCGACCATATGGGGTCTGCCTGGGCTCGAGTCCATACTTGGGACGGCACTAAATTTGTGTGGGCGTCTGACTGGCTTCAGGCTGATAAGAGCCTAATCGACCCGATGGTTAAAGCTTCGGCTGAGAAATACGCCGCTGAAAAGAAGATGACCCGTCGTACTAAAGAGGACTGCCAGCCTTAAAGCTGGGCCCGCTGGTCGCTCATTGACCAGCGGGTTCAGATCCTTACTCCCCATCAAGAGACGCTGTCCATGAATAGTTCCTCAATCGTTTTGAATGTAAACGGCATCGAGGTTATCTATAACCACGTCATCCTCGTGCTTAAGGGGGTGTCGTTGCAAGTCCCCCAGGGTCAAATTGTTGCCCTGTTAGGAGGCAACGGTGCAGGGAAGACCACGACCTTGCGGGCAATCTCCAACCTGCTTCGTGCGGAGCGAGGAGAGGTCACCAAAGGCTCGATAGCCCTGAGGGGTGAGCGCATTGAAAACCTGACACCTGCTGACCTCGTGAAGCGCGGAGTCGTCCAGGTCATGGAGGGACGACATTGCTTTGCTCATTTGACGATTGAAGAAAATTTGTTGGCCGGGGCTTACATCTTAAATAATCAAGCTGACATCAATACAAATCTGGAGAAGGTCTACGCGTACTTCCCAAGGCTAAAGACGCGCCGGACGTCGCAGGCAGCTTACACCTCGGGTGGAGAACAGCAAATGTGTGCGATCGGCCGAGCACTCATGTCAAACCCTAATGTCTTGCTGCTTGATGAGCCCTCGATGGGCTTAGCGCCACAAATCGTTGAGGAAGTATTTGAGATTATTAAGGACCTGAATCAGAAAGAAGGTGTGACTTTCTTAGTGGCTGAGCAAAATACGAATATGGCGCTGCAGTACGCGGATTATGGCTACATCATGGAGAGTGGTCGCATCGTGATGGACGGCGCTGCAGCAGACTTGCGTAACAACGAGGATGTCAAAGAGTTCTATCTAGGCATGGGCGCTGGTGAGCGTAAGTCTTTCAAGGAAGTAAAAAGCTACAAACGTCGAAAGCGCTGGCTCGCATAAGCGTATTGTTCGCTAATATTATTGATATCAATTCCCTCTTTGTCTTTAAATGTAAGGTTGATTCGCGTGACTACGATCCTCACTCCGATAGAGCTACGTCCGCAGAAGCAACGCAATGCTGAATTGGTACGCGCCTTACAAAGTGCAGTGATGCATGCAAAGAAAAATGCGCCGTACTACGCGGCCTCACTAGCGGATATACAAGTCGCTCAAATTGATAGTTTGCAAGCTCTTTCAGAGCTTCCTGTGCTTCGCAAAACAGATTTACTTAAAATTCAAGCAGCCAACCCTCCACTCGGTGGGTTGTTGGCCGTTCCTATCAATCAGATTCGCCGGATTTTCCAATCACCGGGTCCGATTTATGAGCCTCAAGGTCTGCGGACAGACTACTTTCGATCGGCTCGAGCCCTACGCGCTGCAGGTTTTGAAGCGGGTGATGTCGTGCATAACGGTTTCGCCTATCACTCGACCCCAGGCGCTTGGATTCTAGAGGGAGGCCTGCATGAGATCGGTTGTACGGTGTTCCCGGGAGGTGTAGGGCAAACCGAACAGCAAGTTCAAGCAATGTTGCAAATCAGACCAAGCGGTTATGTTGGTACCCCGTCATTTCTTAAGATACTTATAGAAAAATGTCTTGAGCAAAGCGCGCCCAATGCAATCGTTCGCAAAGCATTGGTCTCTGGTGAGGCGTTAACACCCTCGCTGCGTGGGTGGTTTGCTGAGCATCAAATCAAGGTCAGCCAAGCGTATGCGACCGCTGAACTCGGCGTGATTGCGTATGAAGGTCAAGATCCGTCGGAGGGGCTGATTGTCGATGAAGAGGTTATTGTCGAGATTGTAGAACCCGGCGGCTCAAAGCCTATGCCGTTCGGGGAGACGGGTGAGGTAGTCGTCACGCATTTTGGTGCAGAGTATCCAATGATACGTTTTGCGACAGGGGATCTGTCTGCGTTTCACGCTAACTCACTTAGTGTCCCTGCCTCGTGTGGTCGAACCAATGTCAGGATCAAAGGTTGGTTGGGCCGTGCTGACCAAACGACAAAGGTACGAGGGATGTTTGTGCACCCCGGCCAGATTTCGCAAATTGCCAGCCGCTTTTCAGAGATTAAGAAAGTCCGTCTTGTTCTGACCGGTCGAATTGGTGAGGACAAAATGAATGTCTACTGTGAACTCGCTGACGGCACATCGGCCGATGGTATTGCGCTGCGCGTTGCAGATGCTGTGCGCGATGTGACACGCTTGCGAGCCGATATACAGCTTGTAGCGCCTGGCTCTCTGGCTGACGATGGAAAACTGATTGAGGATGCACGGGACTACAGCTGAGTTGATCTTTGAGCGATCAGCTTGCTAAGGCAATGCGATCCGGCTATCGCGTTCCGTCAAGTGTCCTCCAGCGACCAGACTATCGATTGCCCAGTTCACTGCTTGAAATTGTGGCATTTGTATCAACGCACACATGGTGTGGAAGAGCTTCGCGTCCTGGACGCGGAGCGCTAAGCTATCTCGCGTTGTTGACTCAAGCTCCAACATTAAAAACTGTATCAGTGCTTTCAGGCTATGGCGTGCATGCTTGATTGGTTCGGCACGTAGTGCGGTCAAGCGTGTTCTGGCGCGTTCGAGGGCGGCATTGACATCGGTGAATATTTTACCGTGACCGGGAATCACGATGCGGGGCGCTAACTCCTCTATGCGATCCAAAATGGATTGTTGTTCAGGAAAGCCGCTTTGCCCCTCTATTTCTGGGAAGATGATGCCAAAGCCGTTTTCCCAAAGCGCATCAGCAGAAATCAGAATTTTTTCGATAGGCTCGAACAGGATGATGGAGTTTGGATCATGACCGGGTGCGGAATGAATTTCCCAGTCGCGTGTGCCAAGCGAAATGACGCTTCCAGGATTCAGTGTGGCCGTGGGGGTAAAGCGCTCACACCTTTGGGCAACCGAGGCGAATTCAGCTTCGAGGGGCGTCCAATGTTTCGCAGCATCGAATGACGCACTAGGCAATAGTAGTTCCGCTCCGAATGTTTTGATCAATAGCGCGTTGCCGCCACAATGATCGGAATGAAGATGCGTGTTCAGAATTCGCGCTAAATGTCGTCCAGCCAACGCTTCACGGATCAACGCCATCGTCATGCTCTGGTGCTTGACGTAGCCAGTATCGACGACACTACCGTCCTGATCAGAGTCGTAAAAAACAATCTGATTAGCAGAAAGCCAATTACGCTCGATCACGCGCAAATGAGCGCGTTCGAAAGCGGCTAGGGGACTAGACACTGATGATTGCGCCTTTACGCTCAACGATCATTCCGTAAGCGTGGGGTTCGCGATGCTTGGCGAAATTGAACACTGAATTTTTGTATGAGAGCGTTAGGTCAAGATCGCAGCGCGCGATAGCGAGCTCATCGCCCAAGGTGCTACAGGCTCCGACAATTTCTCCGGAGGGCGCAGCAATGATCGAATTGCCGATTTGATCGACACCTTCCTCGCGCCCACCTTTGCCGACACCGATAACCCACGTACCGTTTTGGTAGGCGCCGGCCTGCATGACGAGTTCATTATGGAAATGGGACAGGTTGTCATGTTCAGGGGCAGGGGGGTTATGAACGGGTGTGTTGTAGCCGATCAAAATCATTTCGACTCCTTGCAGACCCATCACTCGATAGGTTTCTGGCCAGCGGCGATCGTTGCAGACCGCCATGCCGATGATCCCGCCAAACGCACGAAAAACTGGGAACCCCAAATTACCAGTTTCAAAGTAACGTTTTTCTAGATGTTGGAACTGACGCCAGGGTTCGTGCTCAGCATGGCCCGGCAAATGGACCTTGCGGTATTTGCCCACGATGGTGCCAGTTTGATCGACCAAGATGGACGTGTTGAAGCGGCGTGTGCGGCCCTCTTCTTGGGTCAGCTCGGCGTAGCCTAGGTAAAAACCGACTTTAAGTTTGCGTGCTGTGTCGAACAATACTTGTGTCTCTGGACCAGGCATCTGTGCTTCAAAGAAACTGTCGATTTCGGCTTGAGAATCAAAATACCATCTTGGGAAAAAAGTCGTGAGCGCGAGTTCTGGAAATACAACCAGATCGCAGCCGTGACGCGCCCCTTGCTCGAGTAGTGACAATAAACGCGCAACCACTTCTTTGCGTGAGTGTACGCGTTGAATAGGGCCTAGTTGTGCAGCGCCAACGGTAACAATGCGTGTCATGGAGATGATTCCTAGTTTGCGAGTTCAGTAAGGGTCGCGAGCAACACGTTCGCGCCAGCGATCAGATCTGCCGGTTCTGTATGTTCCGCCGGGTTGTGGCTAATGCCACCCACGCTTGGCACAAAAATCATGGACGTCGGGCATATACGCGCAAGCATTTGTGCATCGTGCCCCGCGCCTGAGGTCATGCGGCGTTGGCTGAGCCCGAGTGCTTGGGCATGATGTGCAATGCGATCAGTTAACGCTGCGTCAAATGAAACAGGTTCAAAGCGCGCTAGGCGACGTGCGGTAATGGTGACGCCTTCAGACTGTTCAAGTTCCTTAAGGTAGGTGCTGAAGACGAGCTCAGCTTCTTTGAGCAGGTTTTCGTCCGTGTTGCGAAGATCAACAGTCATTGTCGCTCTTGCGGCGATCACGTTGATCAGGTTCGGTATCAGGTCTATTTTTCCGACCGTTCCAACCTGATGCCCACCCATCTTGCGCGTGAGGTCACGTACGAAGGCTGCGATCGCACTAGCGGCGTAGCCAGCGTCGTGACGCAGATACATTGGCGTTGTGCCTGCATGGTTAGACTGACCCACGATTGTGAGTTCTTGCCACGAAATGCCTTGAAGATTTTCAACGGCGCCAATCTTTACGCTCTCGATGTCAAGGATTGGGCCTTGCTCGATATGCAACTCGACAAAGGCGTGCGGTTTGTGTGCCCCGAGTTCCGCTTTGCCGTCGTAGCCGATTCGTACCAATTCGTCACCCAGGCGCGCGCCGTCAATGGCCTTGATTGCGAGTGCTTCCTCAAGTGGCATGCCTCCCACATAAACAAGTGATCCCAGCATGTCGGGTGCAAAGCGTGCGCCTTCTTCGTTTGTAAAAATACCAACCACGAGTGAGCGTTGCGTTGCTTGTTTTGCGTCGTTGAGCGTTGCGACGACCTCAAGGCCTGCAAGCACACCATAGTTGCCGTCATAATCCCCGCCCGTGCGAACCGTATCAATGTGTGAGCCGGTCATCACAGGAGCTAGGCCTGGACTTGAACCGGCACGGACACCAAAAATATTACCGATCGGATCAACCGTCACTGTCATGCCCAATTCTTTCATCCAGCCCACGACAAGATCTCGGCCGTGCTTATCGTCGTCCGTGAGGGCTAGGCGGCAGCAGGCTTTCGTCTCCGTGCGACCAATCTCCGCTAGTTGCTGGAGTTGAGTCATCAAACGAGTGCCATTGATTGCTAGTCGCGGGAGGGTCATGCCAAAACCTCTTCGGCCGTTCGACCGACGATTTCTTTATAGATCACAGGATCTGTGTCACCTTCGCTACCAATCAGCAGCACACGTGACTGCGCATTCAAGCCAAGCGCTTGCCAGGCTGCTGCATTTTCTTTTGCTGCGAGTAATAAACCGAGTCCTGTGCTACCTGTCTCACCTGAGACAATTTTGGGGTCATTGCCGTTGGGTTGAGCAAAGATGCGCATGGCTTCGAGCGCGCGGGCATCCGATAAAGTCGCATAGTGATTGATACCGTGCTTGAGAATATCCCAGGCGACGGGTGAGACCTCTCCACATGCAAGCCCCGCCATGACAGTGTCGAGGTCGCCAAGCACTGCAACAGGCTTGCCGACTAAGCCACTTTGAAAAAAGCAATCTGCACGTTCAGGTTCAATAATTACAAAGGTCGGACGCTTATCGCCCCAGGCCTGCCAGAAAGCCGCGCATACCGATGCAGCGAGCGCACCGACACCCGCTTGCACCAGCACATGTGTCGGCGCCTGATGGTTAAGTTGCTTGATCATCTCGCGTGACATAACGCCATAGCCATGCATCACATCGATTGGGATATCGCGATAGCCTTCATACGTTGTGTCAGATACAACCGTCCAACCATGTTCGGCTGCCTGCTGGGCTGCGTGATGCACAGAATCGTCATAGTTGCCCTGTACGCGAAGGACTTCTGCGCCGTAAAAAGCAATCGCGGCTCGTCGTCCTTCGCTGACTGTGGCATGTATATAAATCACGCAATGACATCCAAACAGCTGCGCACCCCAGGCAACGGAGCGGCCGTGATTGCCGTCCGTGGCGCAGGTGACAGTCATCTTCGAGACGATGTCGGAGTACTTGCCAGACAATATTTCTTCGGGCGTCGATAAGTGGCCGTGGTGTTTCGCAGCGATTGCTTTCTGTATCAGGCGAAACACAGCATAGGCGCCGCCGAGTGCTTTGAAGCTTTTTAGGCCGAAGCGCGTGCTTTCGTCTTTGTAGTGCAGGGACGCAAGACCGAGGCTGCTCGCCAGACTTGGTAGGAAGTGCAAAGCGGTTGGGTGATAACCAGGCCAGCCCGAGATCTCTTTTTCGGCGGCGTCAAACCCAGCGCGGTGGAGGATAGATGCTTTATCTTGACCATACTGCTCTTGTGGTTTAACCGCGATGGGGTTGGAATACAACGCAAGTCCATTTCCCTTCAAAATCTGGGTGTTCATGGCTAACCCTATATAAAGACACGCAATTAATATCAAAACGAGACTTAAGAATAGACGATCTGCTTTGTTTTTGACTAATCGGCAGCTGGTAGGGTGGTGGTTCTGGGACAGGCGGTGTTATAAAAATACTTTGCTCCTCAAAAAAAAGCGGATTTATGACCTACGCCCCGACCGTCCAGAAAACAATCGAGCTCCTTCAAACCCTTGTCGGCTTTGACACGACCAGTCGGGAATCTAATCTCGGGTTGATTGAGTTCGTTCGCGATCATTTGCAGGCCTTGGGCTTGCCGGTTCGTTTGTCCTACGATGCCGAGAGGCGCAAAGCGAACCTTTTTGCAACACTTGGGGATCCTAAAGGCCGCGGCATCGTGTTGTGCGGACACACCGATGTCGTCCCCGTCGATGGTCAGGCTTGGGCTACCGATCCTTTTAAGGCACACATCGCAGATGGCAAGATCTACGGCCGCGGTGCTGTGGATATGAAGGGCTATATTGCAGCCTCTCTAGCAATGCTGCCAGCTTTCATGAATAGCGATTTGAAGCAGCCACTGAACATTGGGTTGACCTACGACGAAGAAGTCGGTTGTATTGGCGTGCAAACCTTAATTCGTGATCTGGCTGAGGCGGGGATTCACCCTGCCGGCTGTTTTGTGGGCGAACCAACTGGAATGCAGGTGATGACAGGGCATAAGGGGATGCGCGTGACGCGGTGCCGAGTCCGTGGCTTAGAGGCGCACTCTTCGATGGCACCAGAAGCGGTCAGTGCGATCGAGTACGCAGCCCGTCTAATTGAAAAAATTCGTACGATGGCGGTTCAGATTCAAAAAGACGGCCCGTTTGACCCCATGTTCAAGATTTCACATGGCACGATGCAGACTGGTGTGATTCACGGCGGAACAGCACCTAATATTGTTGCGAAAGACTGCGAGTTCATTTTCGATTGCCGAACCTTGCCGCAGGGTAATTCCGATGCCTTGATTCAACAGATTCAAGAGCATGCAGAGATGCTCAAGGTTGAGATGCGTAAGTTCTCGGCTGATGCAGATATTTCTTTCGAGACGATATCGAATTCAGCACCCTTGGCAACTCCCGAAGACGCACCGATTACTTATCTCGGTACGTCTTTGGTTAAAAACAATTTGTTGGGTCGAGTTTCGTTCGCAACCGATGCCGGCTGGTTACACAAGGCCGGTATACCTTGCGTCGTGGTTGGGCCAGGCGACATCGCAGTGGCCCATAAGCCTAACGAGTACATCGAAATCAGTCAGCTCGAACAATGTCTGGGTTTCATGGATCGCTTACGCGATCGCATGACCCAGGAAGTGTTGCTGAAGTAAACCGGCTGTCTTGGGTTAGCTGCGGCGTATGACTTGACCGGCGCGCGCACCGGTTGCAGCGCCGTTGCGCCAGCTTGTGACACCGTTGACGTAAACGCGCTGGATGCCTGCTGCGGGCCGTTTAGGGTCTGCAAACGTTGCGCAATCACGCACTTGCTCGGGATCAAATACGACCAGATCTGCTGCGTAGCCCTCGGCAATCAGGCCACGATTCTTTAGTCCGAACTTAGCCGCCGGCATACCTGTCATTTTATAAATCGCGGTCTCGAGGGAGAAGAGCTTGCGATCGCGCGAGTAGTGGCCAAGTACTCTTGGGAAGGCGCCCCAAAGACGCGGGTGAGGGAAAGTGTCGTGGGGCAGTCCGTCTGAACCAATCATGGTTTCAGGGTGCGCCATGATGCGCTCCACATCCGCTTCGTCCATCGAGAAGTAAATCGCGCCGGCAGGTTGTAGCGACGCCAAGAAATCGGTCAAGTCGAGATTTTGCTCCTTAAGCAACTCGTCTACGTACCGCCCAGCTGTTTCTGGCTTGGGTGTTGACCAAGCAATCAGTGTGCGCGAGGCTTGTTCCACATTATCTTGACGCAAGATGGTCGATGACGCGACATAGGGGTAGCAGTCCATGCAAACATCCATTCGGCTGCGTGCCTCATCAACGAGTGCAAGCGTCTCGGTTGAACGCCCATGGTTTGCGCGGCCATTGACTTTGTGATGCGAGATCACTTGGCGCACACCCAGTGCATTGGAAATCGACATGGCTTCGGTCATCGCTTCGAGCACATGTTCGGCTTCGTCGCGAATGTGTGAAGCGATCACAGCATTGGTGTCGCGCAAGGGCTCAAAGACGGCCTGCACCTCACCCGCGGTGGCAGCCTGAGCGGGGGCGTAATACAGGCCTGTCGATACACCGACCACGCCCGCGTCAAGCGCCTCTTGCACCAGCTTTTGCATTTGCGCGATTTCTGTTTCGTTTGCTGGCCGGCTAATGTCTTGCATCGTGACGGTACGCATGGTGGTGTGTCCGGCGAGCGAGGCGACATTCATCGAAGAGGGTGTTTTTTCGAGTGCTTCAAAATATTCTTTAAAAGTGCTGAAGCGCTGGTTTGGGTTGTCGTTAGCGACCAAGTTTATGGGTGGAATAGCATTTGCCCCACCAAGTGGCGCCAGACTGATCCCGCAGTTACCAGTGACCACGGTTGTGGCGCCTTGGCTTATTTTGGGTTCCATCGACGGGTCGGCCAAGACGAGGCGGTCATCGTGGGTGTGCACATCGATGAACCCAGGTGCAATGGATGCACCATTCACGTCAACAATCGTGTGGGCTTGAACTTGCAGGTTTAAGCCGATGGCGGCAATTTTGCCGTCTTTGATAGCCACGTCAGCACGGTATCGGGGTTTACCCGAACCATCAATGACGACACCATTCTTCAGGAGGAGATCACAGTTCATGAGGGATTACTTGTATATTTTCGACCGCACCATTATGGTACAAACTCGCTGTCTCTTCACGGTTTTTCTTATTGCGACGTTGGCAAAAGCCACAGCGACTGGGCTTAGTCTCAGTTTAAGTTAAGCTCGAGTGGGTTCAGTAGTTTTGTGGCACGGTTATTGCTTTCAAGATATTGCACGTTTTAATTTATTTGGAGTCATACATGAAACTCAATCGACGTGATTTACTGAAAGGCGCGGCTGGCTTAGGCGTGGCAGCGACTGGAGTTGTTGGCGCACCAGCTTTTTCGCAGTCCTCTTCCAAAGTGTTGAAGTTCGTTCCGCAAGCTAACTTAGCTAACTTTGACCCAATTTGGGGCACGCAGTATGTCGTGCGCAACGCATCCCAGCTCGTATGGGACACCCTGTACGGTATTGATAATAAGCTTCAGCCGAAACGCCAGATGGTTGAAAGCGAAGAAATGTCGGCCGATGGCTTGACGTGGACCTTTAAGCTGCGCCCTGGTCTGAAGTTCCATGATGGCTCGCCTGTGCGGGCAGTGGACTGTGTGGCCAGTATCACGCGCTGGTCCGCTCGCGATCCGATGGGGCTGATGCTCAAAGCGATTCAAAAGGAACTCGTGGCCGTCAACGACACGACGTTCAAGTGGGTGCTCTCTAAACCGTATCCTAAGATGCTGTTCGCCTTGGGTAAAGTCGGTACGCCAATTTGTTTCATCATGCCAGAGCGTATTGCCAAGACTGATCCGTTCAAACAAATCGAAGAGTACGTTGGTTCAGGTCCGATGCGCTTTGCGCGCAACGAATGGAAGCCAGGTGCTCTAGCTGTGTTCGAGCGCTTTGCCGATTACCAACCACGCAATGAGCCTACCAACTGGATGTCGGGCGGCAAGGTTATTCACTTCGACCGTATTGAATGGATCATCATGCCTGATCCAGCAACTGCGTCGGCTGCGCTGCAGAGCGGTGAGATCGACTGGTGGGAAACTCCTCTGCCTGACTTGATTCCCTTGCTCAAGCGTAATCGCAACATTTCGGTCGATATTGCTGATCCGCTCGGAAACATTGGTTCGTTCCGTCTGAATCACATTCATCCTCCGTTTGATAACGTCAAGGTACGTCGTGCTGTTCAAATGGCAATTAGCCAAGAGGACTACATGCGCGCGATCGTCGGATCGGACACCAAGCTGTGGAAGAAATCTGCTAGCTTCTTTACGCCGGATACCCCTCTGTACACAGAGGCAGGTGGTGAGGTGCTGAAGAATGGTCCGCAAATGGAAGCTGCCAAGAAGCTGTTGGCTGAGTCGGGCTACAAAGGCCAACCGGTGACATGTTTGGTTGCGCAAGACCAGGCGATCACAAAAGGCATGGGCGAGATCACTGCAGACGTGCTCAAGCGTTTGGGCATGAACGTAGACTTCGTTGCAACCGATTGGGGTACTGTGGGTCAACGTCGCGCATCCAAAAACGAGCCTGGCAAAGGCGGTTGGGGGATGTTCCACACTTGGCACGCTGGTGCTGATGCAGCAACGCTCGCAGGTAACGTTGGCGTGCGTGCAAACGGCGACAAGGCCTGGTTTGGCTGGCCAAATGTCCCAGCTGTTGAAAAAGGCGTGGATGCTTGGTTTGATGCTTCGACTCTCGAAGCTGAGAAAAAGGCTTTCCAGGACATCAACAAAGCTGCGATGGAAGAAGTTGTTTACATTCCAACGGGCTTCTTCTACTCATACCAAGCTTGGCGTAAAAACCTCAGCGGTATTACCTCTGGACCATTGCCATGGTTTTGCGGTGTAAAGAAGGCTTAAGTCCGTATTGAGTCGTTTAGGGTCGATATCGGTTCGATATCGACCCATTTGATTCTTCAGAGTGAATCCAATCTAGAAGCACGGATAAACAATCAATATGTTTAGCTATATATTTGGAAGGGTACTTGCGACCATTCCGGTCATGCTTGTCGTGGCATTTTTTGTATTTAGTTTGCTCTATATCGCTCCAGGCGATCCAGCTGCTGTGATTGCTGGCGATCAAGCAAGCCCCGCTGATGTCGAAAAAATTCGTGCGAGTTTAGGACTCGACAGACCATTTGTCGTTCGATTTTCTGAATGGTTTTTTAATTTATTACAGGGTGACTTAGGCACATCCATGTTCACCGGCATGCCGGTCATTGAGCTCATTGGACAACGTGTGGAGCCTACCTTGTCCTTAATGCTGCTGACCTTAACGCTGGCAGTCGCCATTGCTGTGCCAATTGGTGTGCTGGCTGCTTGGAAGGCGGGTACTTGGATCGATCGCGGAATCATGGCGATTTCGGTTATTGGTTTTTCTGTACCTGTGTTTGTGGTGGGGTATTTGCTGAGTTTCTTTTTGTCTCTGGAGTTGGACTGGTTTCCGGTTCAGGGCTACGTTTCCTACAAAAAAGGTTTTGGTGTTTGGTTCGAACATCTTGTGCTGCCGGCAATTGCCTTAGGCTTTGTCTACATCGCACTGATTGCGCGCATCACACGCGCCACGATGCTAGAGGTCTTGTCCCAAGACTACATTCGTACTGCAAAAGCGAAGGGTATGGGGCAGATGGGCATTTTGTTTTTGCATGCGCTAAAAAATGCGGCAGTGCCGGTTGTTACCGTGATTGGTATCGGGATCGCTCTGCTTATCGGCGGCGCGGTCGTCACTGAGAGTGTCTTTGCGATTCCTGGTTTAGGGCGTTTAACGATCGATGCAATTGTCCGTCGTGACTATCCGCTCATCCAAGGATTGGTTGTTGTCTTCAGTTTTGTGTATGTGTTGGTCAACCTTTGTGTTGATGTGATCTATACGATCGTCGATCCTAGGATACGTTATTAATGACTAGTTTTGCTGCTGCCCCCGTTTTACCGGATCTCTTAAAGCCTCGCCGACAACGCAAAGGTTGGACCGGTTTTCTGCTGAATAATCCCACCATTACCTTCGGTGCTGGGTTGCTGCTTGTGATGTTGTTTATCGCCGTGGCAGCGCCTTTGTTGGGTACGGTGGATCCGACAGAGCTTGCCCCGCGCAAAAGAAATCTGGAACCTTCCGCCGAATACTGGTTCGGTACAGATGCGTTTGGGCGTGACATTTACTCTCGGGTCCTATATGGAGCCCGCGTTTCCTTAATCATCGGCTTCTCTGTTGCATTGCTCGCTTCCGTTATTGGTCTATGCATTGGCTTGGTTTCAGGCACATTCCGTCGTGCTGACTCGGTGATCATGCGCATCATGGACGGTCTGATGTCGATCCCTCCGATTTTGCTGGCCATTGCGTTAATGGCCTTGACGCGCGCGAGTGTTGAAAACGTAGTGATTGCGATCACGATCGCAGAGATACCGCGTGTTTCTCGGCTAGTGCGTGGAGTGGTGCTGTCACTGCGTGAGCAAGCTTATGTGGATGCGGCGATCTCTTGCGGTTGTCGCATGCCCATGTTGATTTGGCGGCACATTCTGCCTAACACGCTGGCTCCGCTAACGGTTCAGGCAACCTACATTTGTGCGTCGGCCATGATTACGGAATCTATTTTGTCGTTCATCGGCGCTGGTGTTCCACCGATCATTCCCTCCTGGGGCAATATCATGGCTGATGGCCGGACTTTGTTCCAGATTAAGCCCTACATCATCTTTTTCCCTGCGGTTTTTCTGTCGCTCACTGTGTTGGCCGTGAACCTGATGGGTGATGGCTTCCGTGATGTGCTGGATCCACGCAAGTCGAAAACAAGTTGATTGGAGATATCTCTTGGCCTTACTAGAAGTTGAAAATCTTCAGACACACTTTCGCACCCCAGATGGTGTGAACCGCGCCGTTGATGGTGTGAGTTTTGTCGTTAACGAAGGCGAGACGCTTGCCATCGTTGGAGAGTCCGGTTGCGGTAAATCGGTGACGGCGATGTCTATTCTGCGCCTGATTCCCGAGCCTCCTGGAAAGATTGCGGGTTCGATTCGTTTTCAAGGCAAAGACCTGCTGAAAATGTCGGACAAGGAAATGCGCGCTATTCGAGGCGATGCGATTTCCATGATTTTCCAAGAGCCGATGACCAGCTTGAATCCTGTATTGCCGATCAAGCGGCAGCTGTGTGAAACCTTGCGCTTGCATCAGGACATCACGCAAGAGCAAGCCATGGCGCGCGCATCCGAACTGATGGACCTCGTTGGTATCGCGGAAGGACAGCGTCGGTTGAATGAGTATCCACATCAGCTTTCAGGTGGTATGCGTCAACGGGTCATGATTGCGATGGCTCTGGCTTGCAACCCTAAGTTGTTGATTGCGGATGAGCCCACGACCGCTCTGGACGTTACGATTCAGGCCCAGATTCTAGATTTGATGGCTGATCTGAAAAATAAAATCGGGGCGGCAATCGTGTTGATCACGCACGATTTGGGCGTGGTTGCAGAAGTTGCCGAGCGCGTGATGGTGATGTACGCCGGTCGTAAGGTCGAAGAGGCTCCGGTAGGAGAGCTCTTTGCCAAGCCGCTGCATCCATACACGCAGGGTTTGCTTGGTGCGGTGCCAAAGTTAGGTGCCTCTCTTGATGGGCATTCCACACGCTTGAAAGAAATTCCCGGTTTGGTTCCGAGCTTGAAGCAAAAGATAAAGGGCTGTGTCTTTGCGTCGCGCTGCCCCTTGGCGAAAGAGCCTTGTCACGAGATCGCCCCTGCGATGCAAATGCGCGACAACGGCCACCAAGTCGCTTGTCACTTTGCAGGTGAGATTGCCTTCGCCAATGACTAATCCGAATCAGGTTACTAGCATGTCCATGTCCTCTACCGTGCCGTTGTTAGAAGTTCGCAAGCTTCAAAAGTTCTTCCCCATCAAGACTGGGCTCTTTGGCAAAGTCACGGGTAACGTTCATGCCGTTGACGGCGTATCGTTCTCTATTCAAAAAGGGGAGACCCTGGCGTTGGTCGGCGAGTCTGGTTGTGGGAAATCAACGGTTGGCCGTTCGATTTTGCGTTTGTTTGATTTGACCTCTGGTGAAGTATTACTAGATGGTGTGCGAATTGATTCGCTTAGCCCCAGTGCTTTGCGCCCCTTACGTAAACGCATTCAGGTTATCTTTCAGGATCCGTTCTCGAGCCTCAACCCCCGTATGCGCGTGCACGATATCATTGCCGAGCCCATTCGTAACTTTGGGTTGTGCCAGTCCGAGCAAGAGATTGAAGAACGTGTTGTGAAGCTTCTCGAAAAAGTGCGTTTGCCGAAAGACTCGGGCGCACGCTGGCCCCATGAGTTTTCAGGCGGGCAGCGTCAACGAATCTGTATTGCGCGTGCGTTGGCGGCTGAGCCTGAGTTGATTATTTGTGATGAGGCTGTTTCTGCACTGGACGTGTCAGTCAAGGCGCAAATTGTTAACTTGTTGCAAGATCTACAAAAAGAACTCGGTTTGGCCTTGCTTTTTATCAGTCATGACTTGGCTATCGTTGAGCACATGACACATCGTGTGGCAGTGATGTATCTTGGAAAGATCGTCGAGCTCGCGGATCGTAAACAGCTGTTTGCGGATCCTCAGCATCCTTACACAGTTGCTTTGCTGTCTGCGGTGCCGGTTCCCGATCCGCAGAAAAAGACTAACCGGATTGTCCTGCAAGGTGATGTGCCGAGTCCGGTTAAGCGTCCGAGCGGTTGTCACTTCCATACACGCTGTCCCGATGCGATTGCGAAATGCAAAACCGAAGAGCCTAAGCAAACTATCTTAGGTTCAGGTCGAATGGTAGCTTGCCATTTGCGTGAACGATAAGCGTTACTAGATCGCCAAAAAGTAACCTAGTAATCCTGCACCAATAATCGTTTCAATAGCACTTCGCTTGTATATAAAGATCGCTGCGGCTGCAGCCGCGGCGATTGCAGCGACCTTGAGGTCTAGTCCGCCTGCCCAGCCATTGGGCCAGCCTACATGCATGGCAAAAAACAGAGCAAGGTTTGTAATCACACCCACCACAGCAGCGGTGACGCCTGTGAGCGCCGCGGTGAATGCTAATTTTCCATGTGTGCTCTCGATAAACGGGCCGCCCGCCAAGATAAAAATAAATGAAGGCAGAAACGTAAACCAGGTCACAACGCAAGCGGCGACGATGCCAGACAATACTGCCTGATCTGGTCCTAAAGCGCTTTGTACAAAAGCACCCACAAAACCTACGAAGGCTACGATCATGATGAGAGGGCCAGGGGTAGTTTCTCCGAGTGCCAAGCCATCAATCATTTGTGTGGGGGTAAGCCAAGCAAAGGTTTCAACGGCTGCCTGATAGACGTAGGGCAACACGGCATAGGCGCCACCGAAGGTCAGCAACGCAGCCTTGGTAAAGAACCAAGCCATCTGTGTGATGGTGTGATGCCAGCCCCAAAACATCATCATTACAAGCATCGGTAAGCACCAGAGCACAGCTGCGGCGCCCAGAATCAGGGACAGTCTGCGAGGGCTAAACAGTGTGTGGGGAGGTTGTGGGCTGTGATCATCGATGATTGCAGTCGTCGATGATTGTTTATGTGCTGTGCTTGCGTGTCCGATAGAGAAGCTCTCGGGCGCTCGCTTGCCCCCCAGCCAGCCGATCAGCGCTGCAATCGCGATGATCAAGGGGAAGGGTAAGTCAAAGACAAACAGTGCTAAGAAAGATAGAACCGCAATCGTCCAGAGCCAAGGATTGTGCAGTGTCCTTGAGCCAATGCGGTAACTTGCTTGGATCACCAGAATAGTGACGGCCGGTTTGATTCCATAAAACAAACCAGACACGATCTTTGTGTCGCCGTACGCCATGTAGATCCAAGATAGCAAGACGATCAAGACCAGCGAGGGGAAGATGAAAAGGGTGCCCGCAACGATGCCGCCCCAGGTGCGATGCATCAGCCATCCTAAGTACGTGGCCAGTTGTTGCGCTTCCGGACCCGGAAGCACCATACAGAAATTTAGAGCGTGAAGAAAACGCTTGTCGGAAATCCAGCGACGTTTGTCGACCAGTTCGCTGTGCATCATGGCGATTTGCCCAGCGGGGCCGCCAAAACTTAAAAAGCCAAGCTTGAACCAAAACCAGAAGGCCTCACGCCGGCTGATGGAGCCGGGCGCTGTTTGTGATCCGGTGTGCTTGTCTTCTGCGTCGCAGTTGGACATTGTCTAGTGATCCAATATCAATGCACCATTTTGGTTCTTCTGATGTTCCGTATTGGTGCAAATTAAGCTTAAACGAGTCGCTTTGAAGTGATCGAAAGCGGCCGTCAAGCTTCCCGTTTGGGTATGCTTTCGGGCATCATACTTGCTTATGCATCTGACATGTACCCTTATGAACAATTGCGCTGGCCCGAGCGGACTCCTGCGATGAGCGACGATGCTTTTTGGTCCTCCTGGCAAGCTCGTTTAGAACTGGACTTCAGTCTCGCTCCTGCGGCCGAGCTTGGCAAAACACGTCTGCACCACAAGCATTTTGGTCCTCTCCGGATTCAAAAGGCGCTTTATCCTGAGGGCACGTCTCCTTGCCACGCCATCATCGTGCATCCGCCAGGCGGTATTGCGGCAGGGGATCAGTTGCAGGTCCGTGTCGCGTGCGAGGCGGGTAGCCACGGCTTGGTCACTACCCCATCAGCAGCAAAATGGTACGGCGCAGATTCCGATACCTTAGCTTCGCAGCAAATCGACATGGAGCTTGATGGTTATTTTGAATGGCTACCGCAAGAGACAATTGTTTTTAATCGCGCTCGTGTGGCCTCTGAGATCTGTATTCGTGTCTCTGACAAGGGTGCAATGATTGGTTGGGACCATTTGATTTTCGGACGACAAGCGTCGGGCGAGAGTTTCGCGGACGGAAGCTTTAAGCAGACCTTGCGTTTGGAAGTGGAGGGAGAATTGGTCTGGCTCGACCGGGTGGTACTCAAGGGCGCGGATCCTTTGTTTATGTCGCCCATCGGACTGCGTGGTCACTTTGCTTTTGCGACCGTATGGGCTGTTCTGCCAGGCTATAAAGAGTGGGGCGAAGCGTCCGTACAAACTTTGCGGCAGGAGGCAAAGGGTGTTGCCTGGACCGTATTGGACCCGAGAGTGGTCGTAGGCCGTATCCTGGCACCTGCGATGGATATCAAATTTTTGTTAGAAGCGGCGTGGGCGAGCCTGCGGCCGATTGTTCTGGAACGCAAAGCTGTGGCTCCACGCTTATGGGCTACTTAATCGCAATCTTACTGTTGTGTCGAGGTCATAATGGATTTAACTCCTAGAGAAAAAGACAAGTTGCTGATTTTTACCGCTGCGCTACTTGCTGAGCGGCGACGTGCGCGTGGATTGAAGCTAAACGTCCCCGAGGCAATTGCCTTAATCACCGCAGCGATTATGGAAGGGGCGCGCGATGGACAAACCGTTGCGGCGCTCATGAGCGCCGGTCGTACGATCTTGACGCGCGCTGACGTCATGGAAGGTGTCGCCGAAATGATTCCAGATATACAAGTCGAAGCGACGTTTCCTGATGGCACGAAGCTCGTGACTGTTCATCAACCGATTCAATAAGGAAGCGCGATGACCACAACTCCAATGATTCCAGGCCAAATGCTCGTGGCAGATGGCGATATCGAAATGAATGTGGGGCGTACGACCTGCAAAGTGACGGTCGCGAATACCGGTGATCGTCCCGTCCAGATTGGTTCGCACTATCACTTCGCGGAGACTAACGCAGCCTTGCGGTTCGATCGACAAGCGGCCCGCGGGTTTCGCTTGAATATTCCAGCAGGGACAGCCGTGCGGTTCGAGCCCGGTCAGGAGCGCGAAGTTGAATTGGTTGCACTCGCTGGGGACCGCATTGTGTATGGCTTTACGGGCGCGGTGATGGGAGGTCTAGACAAATGAAGATTTCTAAGCAGGCTTATGTCGAGATGTTTGGACCCACAACGGGCGATCGCATCCGACTTGCCGATACGGCGCTCTTTGCCATGGTGGAGAAAGATTTCACAATCTATGGCGAGGAAGTAAAGTTTGGTGGCGGCAAGGTTATTCGTGATGGGATGGGGCAGTCACAACGGATGAGCAAGGACTGTGTGGACACAGTCCTCACAAACGCCTTGATCATTGATTACTGGGGCATTGTTAAAGCCGATATCGGTATCAAGAACGGACGTATCGCAGGGATTGGTAAAGCGGGTAACCCAGATATTCAGCCCGGCGTGACGATCGTCGTTGGGCCTGCGACAGAAGTGATCGCGGCGGAAGGCATGATCGTGACCGCAGGGGGGATTGATAGCCACATTCACTTGATCTGCCCGCAGCAAATCGAAGAAGCCTTGAGCTCTGGCGTGACAACCATGATTGGGGGCGGAACGGGGCCGGCAACAGGAACCTTCGCAACAACAGTGACCCCGGGTCCATGGCACCTTGCGCGTATGTTGCAAGCGATGGAGTCTTATCCCATCAATATTGGGCTGCTCGGCAAAGGTAACGTATCGGTACCTGGTCCCTTGCACGAACAGATTGAAGCGGGCGCAGTGGGCTTGAAGTTGCATGAAGACTGGGGCAGTACGCCCGCCGCAATCGACAATTGCCTGACCGTTGCAGACGAGACCGATACGCAAGTAGCGATTCATACGGATACGTTGAATGAGTCGGGCTTTGTTGAGGCAACCTTAGATGCAATCAAAGGTCGTGTGATTCATACCTACCACACCGAGGGTGCGGGAGGCGGACACGCACCAGACATCATTCGTGTCTGTGGTGAGAGCAATGTCTTGCCGTCCTCGACCAACCCAACGCGTCCGTTCACGATTAATACTTTGGATGAGCATTTAGACATGTTGATGGTTTGCCACCATCTGGATGCGTCGATTGCTGAGGACATTGCGTTTGCTGAAAGTCGTATCCGTCGTGAGACCATTGCTGCTGAAGATATTCTGCATGACATCGGTGCCTTCTCAATGATCTCGTCAGACAGTCAGGCGATGGGTCGGGTCGGTGAAGTCATCATGCGTACCTGGCAGACCGCTCATAAAATGCGCGAGCAGCGTGGCTCGTTAAGCGAAGCGGGATTCTCGGATCCCTCGACCAGCGATAATGCGCGTATCAAACGCTATATCGCGAAATACACCATCAATCCTGCTATTACACATGGCATGGCACATGAAATTGGTTCAATCGAAGTAGGCAAGTGGGCAGATTTGGTTTTATGGCGCCCTGCGTTTTTCGGCGTGAAGCCATCGACAGTGATCAAGGGCGGCCAGATCGCCATGGCGGCGATGGGCGATCCCAATGCGTCGATCCCTACGCCTCAGCCGGTTCATTTTCGTCCTCAGTTTGGTGCAGCCCATAGTGCAATCGCAACGAGTTGCATTACTTTTCTGTCGGGTGCTGCGGTGCACAGAGGCTTGCCTGCTGAGCTTGGCTTGCGCCGACAGATTGCGACAGTGCAAGGGATTCGAACTATAACGAAATCGGATATGAAGCTCAATGCGGCGATGCCAAAAATCACGGTGAGTCCGGAGAACTACAAAGTCTACGCGGACGGGGTGTTGTTGGATTGCCCTCCCGCGAAAGTGTTGCCAATGGCGCAGCGCTACTTTCTGTTTTGAGGGGGTGGGATGGCCATCACGTTAACAACTAAGCGGTCAGGTTGCGATCCGACACTTGTCCAAGAGCCTAAGGCATGGCCACAGCCCTGGCCCGTGTTGTCTCTATCGCTCGAGGACAGGCAGCGCTCCAGGCTAGCTGCAATGCTGCCCAACGGGCGTGCCGTCGCGGTCATTCTGGCTCGAGGTGAGCAGATGCAGCACGGCGATGTCCTGTGCGGCGAGCAAGGTGAGCGAGTGTTAGTGCAAGCGGCTGTGCAGGAGCTCATGCAGGTTAAAGCGGGCAACATGTATGAGTTGATGCGTTTGGTCTATCACCTCGCTAACCGGCATGTGCGCGCAATGCTCAAGGCAGACGCGGTGTTGATTGAGCCAGATGCTGTGCTGGCGGAGATGGTGCGCGGTCTTGGTGGTTCTGTGACGCTGGTGCAAGAGCCTTTTATTCCAGAGGGCGGTGCCTATGCTAGCGGCCACGGAGGTGGAGGGCACCACCATCATTCGCATCCGGATGAGTGCGGCTTAGAGGAGCACGATCAGGCGATGGGTAATCTCGGCGAGGAGCTTTCGATTGCAGCGCATGCACGCAACAAACGCTGACGCCATTCTTGGAGCACTGCATCTGGCAAGCCCTGCGCTGCCAGTCGGTGGCTTTGCTTACTCCCAGGGCCTAGAGCAGGCGATCGAAGATCGCTGGGTCACAGATATGGAGACTGCATACCATTGGATTCGGGACGGGTTGGTATTGAACCTGGCGAGACAGGAGTTGCCTTGGTGGCTCACCTGTTATGCGGCTGCCGGCAGTCAGGAGTGGGCGCGCGTCGTTGAGGTGAATGCGTATTTACATGCGTTGCGTGAGACGCATGAGTTCAGACTCGAGTCAGTACAGATGGGGCATTCGATGGCAAAACTGTTTGCCCAATGGCCGCAAGGACAATCTTTAGCTGCGCTCACTGAGATTGCCTGGGTGTATCCCTCCGCCTATGCAGCACTTGCTGCTGTGTCGGGCGTTAGTCGCGATCTTGCCTTGTCTGCTTACCTATGGAGTTGGGTTGAAAATCAAGTGCTCGCCGCTGTCAAATCAGTTCCGCTTGGGCAAATTGAAGGCCAGACCCTCTTGCATCGTTTAAAAGCCGACATCATCGTTGCGATGCGGACTGCGGAGGGCGTCGCGCCAGAGGAGTCCGGTTCAGCAGCGTTTGGTCTGGCGATCATCAGCGCACGACACGAGACGCAGTACAGTCGATTGTTTAGAAGTTAAGAGAATAAGGAAGATTCATGCAAAGCTCTAACCCCCTGCGTGTTGGTATCGGCGGTCCAGTCGGCTCTGGCAAGACGACTCTTGTCGAGGTCTTGTGTAAACGTATGCGTGACCAGTACAAATTGGCCGTTGTCACCAATGACATCTACACCAAAGAAGATGAGCGCCTGTTAGTCGCCGCAGAGGCACTCTCTGCAGATCGCATCATGGGTGTTGAAACCGGTGGATGTCCGCATACGGCGATTCGTGAAGATGCGTCAATCAATCTTGAAGCAATCGATCGTATGCAAAAGAGGTTTCCTGACCTGGACCTCATTTTTATCGAGTCGGGTGGTGACAACCTTGCTGCGACGTTTAGTCCCGACCTATCCGATCTGACGATCTATGTGATCGACGTGGCGGGAGGAGAAAAAATCCCTCGTAAGGGTGGGCCAGGGATCACGCGTAGTGATTTGCTCGTGATCAACAAGACGGATCTCGCGCCCTACGTGGGTGCGAATCTTGAGGTCATGCGGCATGACACAGCACGCATGCGCGCTGACCGTCCGTGGGTGATGACAAACCTAAAGTCGGGCGATGGCCTCGATGAGGTGATTCGCTTTATTGAAAAAGCGGGTTGTCTTAAAACCGATTAAAGTTGCTCAAGGTTTTCGGATTAACTTAATCCAGCCGTCGTCCAGCCAATCGGCTAAGGCCTCGCGTGCTTGTGCTGATAGGCGTTTGGCGGCGGTGCAGTCTCCGGCGAGTTCGCGCGCGTCTGCCAGTAAACGTAGCCCTGGTTCTGCACGAACAGTGGCGACTTCGCCGTTAATAAATAATTGCTGATCGCGATAGAGCATGCGCGTGCGACGGTCCAACACCCAGTGCGTGTAGGGTGTATCGTCATCCCAGTCTTCCGAGTCGGTGTCGTCATCAAACACAGCTGCTTGGTTCGGTTCTGTCAGCCAACAACCTAGAAAACGTGTTGCCAGAGCTTCATCAAAGCGAATTTTGCTGACTGCACGCACAGCGGCATCGCGAAGGCGCGTGGGTATTTCAGCCGGATGCGCGACCGCAGGTTGTGAGGGATCACGGTAGAGCTTGTCTAGCGCGGGCCCTGCAAGTGGAGGTTCGCCATAGGGGCCTGAGGCTAAACCGCTACGTGAAACGATTTGATCAGCAGCAGCTTCGAGCATGCCGCGCGCAAGCGCTGCTTCATCCGGTGCTCTGAATCCAATTGAAATCGTCATGCAGTCGTTGTCCAGCGCGACGCCATCATGTGCGGCTTGGGGCGGCAGATACAGCATGTCACCGGGCTCTAAGATAAATATCTCATCCGGTTTGAAATTCTTTAAGATCTTCAGTGACAAACCGTCTATTAGAGTCAAATCTTTTTGTTGCCCAAAGCTCCAGCGGCGACGTCCCTGACCTTGCAGCAAAAAAACATCATAGCTATCAAAGTGGGGGCCGACGCCACCACCAATCGTTGCGAGACTAATCATCAGGTCATCGAGTCGCGCGTCAGGTACGAAACGGAACTGATTCATCAAAGCACACGCTACATCGTCGTGGATATCAACGCTTTGCACGAGTAACGACCAGTTCGATTCGGACGGCTTGGGTAAGCGAGCGAAAGGCCCGCGTTCCATTTGCCAGGTCTTCTTTTCCTTCCACACCAAGCGTGATTCCACGTCATCACGTCGACTCATCTTTTTAAGCGCAGGGATACCCAAGGGAGGACGAAAATTTGGAAAGGCTTGCTTAATGAGTAAGGGCTTGCGCTGCCAGTACTCACGCATGAATTTGGAGGGGGTGAGACCTCCCAATAGGTCGAGCGGCTTATCAGGATGCATGGTGAGAACCTACGGCAATAGATTTTTTAATTGATATAGCGCATCCAGTGCTTCGCGCGGGCTTAGGGTGTCTGGATCTAGCTCAGCAAGAGTTTGACGCAACAGTTCCTGTGCGGCTTGATCTTGCGCCGCTTCGGCGAGTAGCTCCGCAGGCTCATTGGTTTGGGCAAAAAGCCCGAGTTGTGGGGTTGGCGCACCTTGTGACTCGAGTCGCTCGAGTTCACGCGTTGCATGGCGTATCACTGCGGCTGGGACGCCTGCACGTTGCGCAACCTGGATGCCGTAGCTTCGGCTTGCTGGACCATCTTTGACTTCATGTAAGAAGACAATGCCTGTCGGTGATTCCGCCGCGGCTAGGTGAACGTTTGCAGTGTTTGACTGCTCAGCAGGCATGCGTGTGATTTCGAAATAGTGCGTCGCAAACAATGTCAACGCGCGGTTATGTGTGACGAGCCTTTGCGCAATCGACCAAGCAAGGGCTAGACCATCGTAAGTCGAGGTGCCACGACCAATCTCATCCATCAACACAAGGCTTTGCGAGGTGCTTGAGGCGAGGATTGCCGCTGCTTCCGTCATCTCCATCATGAAGGTCGAGCGACCGCCAGCGAGGTCGTCTGCAGCACCGATACGAGTGAAGATTCGATCCAACGGGCCAATCGCAGCCCGGCGCGCAGGAACAAAACTGCCAATGCGTGCTAACAGAGCAATGAGCGCGACCTGGCGCATGTAAGTCGACTTGCCGCCCATATTAGGGCCCGTGATGACAAGTAATGAGCGTTGCGCATTGAGTACGCAGCTATTGGGGGTAAAACGCTCGATCGATCGTTCGACAACGGGATGGCGTCCAGACTCAATATCAATTGCTGCGTGTTCGAGTAGTTGTGGCGCTACCCACTCGTGTAATTGGGCGTGATGTGCGAGCGCGACGAGTGTGTCGAGTTCCGCACAAGCGCTTGCGCAGGCCGCCAGGGCCGTCACGCTTGGCAGCACCTGCTCTAACAATTGCTCAAAGAGCCACTTCTCGCGTGCGAGTGAGCGATCTTGTGCCGATAAGACTTTGTCTTCCCAGACTTTGAGTTCTGGTGTGATGTAACGCTCGGCATTCTTTAATGTTTGACGCCGGCGGTAATCTTCTGGGACTTTTTCTGACTGTGCGCGAGAGACTTCAATAAAGAATCCGTGAACGCGGTTGAACTCGACGCGTAAGGTTGAAATCCCGGTGCGGGCTCGCTCGCGTGCTTCGAGCTCCAATAAGTAAGTGCCGTTGTCGGTGGAGATGGAACGCAACTCGTCGAGCTCAGCATCCATGCCAGGCGCGATAACGCCGCCGTCACGCACTTGTGCTGCCGGTTCTTCCGCGATTGCACGGCTCAATAAGGTGTGTAGGCCTTCTGGCGGGTGCAGATGTATCGCTAATGCCTGTAGCCTTTCGGACTGGTGCGCCGCGTCTGTGAGCAGGTTTTCGAGATCCGGCAAGGCACCTAAGGCATCGCGCAGACTAGCCAGTTCACGTGGTCGTACAGAGAGCAGTGCGATACGTGTTGCGATCCGCTCAAGGTCCGGCAGCTTATTCAGCGCTGTGCGCAACGACTGAAGCAGTGGGATGGCATGCAACAGTTCGCCACGTGTTTGATTGGTGCCTAGTAGTGCGGAGATCGCCGTTTGCCGTGCGAGCACGGGTGCGTTGTCGCGCAGAGGATGGTGTATCCATCGTCTGAGTAAGCGGCTTCCCATTGGTGTGCAGCAACCGTCTACGATGGAGAGCAAGGTCGGTGCGTCTTCCCCTGAGATGGTGCGTGTCAACTCTAAATTTCGGCGCGTTGCAGGATCCATCAAGACATACTGACTAGCTCTATCTGCACTCAGCGTTTGAATATGCGACAGGGTTTGTGTTTGCGTGCGGCCCGCATAGCGTAATAGGGAGCCCGCCGCACAAATCGCGATTGGCAAGTCATCAATATCAAAGCCAGACAATGACTGGGTGTTGAAATGCTTAAGCAAATGCGCTTGTGCCTGTTCGGCTTCGAAGTGCCAGGAGGGCACACGCGTCGTCGCACAAGAAAGTGTGAAACTTGGCTGGGAATCTTCTGCGAAGATGACTTCAGCGGGCTCGATGCGATGCAGTTCAGAATCTAGCGCCTCGGCAGCACACTCTGAGATCTTGAATTCGCCGCTTGCAAGGTTTAACCAAGCGAGACCTGCACGACCGGACTTATTAGATTTAGTTGGAACAAAGACGGCAGCCACACAACGGTCTGCTTTAGCAGGCAATAGTGCTTCGTCCGTTAACGTGCCTGGGGTGACGATGCGTACGATCTTGCGCTCGACGGGTCCTTTGCTTGTGGCCGGATCGCCGATTTGTTCGCAGATCGCGACCGACACGCCTGCCGCAACCAGCTTCGCCAAGTATTGCTCTGCAGCATGAAAAGGAACCCCCGCCATTGGGATGGGGGATCCGTTTGAAGAACCGCGCCGGGTAAGCGTCAGATTAAGCAGTCGCGCGCCGCGCTCAGCATCTTCATAGAACATTTCATAGAAGTCGCCCATCCTGTAGAGCAGCAGCAGTGGTCCCGCCTCAGCCTTGAGGCGCAGATACTGTTGCATCATCGGGGTGTGCTGTTCGATGGAGGCCGGCTTAGGATCGTTTTCTTGCATGGAATGGTTAGCGTGGGCGTGCGAACGAATAGGGCAAGTGTAAGGCACAGAGCGTAGTTTGGCTTGGATGCCTGGCGATTGCTTTTTGGTACAACGGACTTCTCTATAATCCTGTATGAATCGATCGCAAATGCGACATCTGGTAACAAGGTAAAAAATCATGATTTCAAAGATCGTTCCCGACTTAGCGGCGGCCATGGCGGGTATTCAGGATGGGGCGGTGGTTCTGATTGGGGGCTTTGGTGGTGCGGGTCAGCCGCATGAACTGATTGATGGCCTCATCGACCAGGGCGCTCGGGAACTTACGATTGTCTGCAATAACGCGGGCTCTGGTGACACAGGGATCGCGGCACTTTTGGCGGCTGGCCAGGTGCGTAAAGTCGTCTGTTCATTTCCGCGTCAGGCGGATTCGTATGTGTTTGATCGACTCTATCGGGCGGGCAAGCTTGAGTTAGAACTTGTTCCACAGGGAACGCTTGCTGAACGTATTCGTGCAGGCGGTGCAGGGATTGGTGGTTTTTTTACACGCACAGCCGTGGGCACAGAGTTGGCCGAGGGCAAGGAAGTGCGCCATATTGACGGCGATGATTACATTCTTGAGGCGCCAATCAAGGCAGATGTAGCGATTATCAAAGCCCATCGTGCGGATCGCTGGGGCAATCTTGTTTACCGCAAGACCGCTCGAAATTTTGGCCCTGTGATGGCGACAGCTGCAAAACTCACCATCGCCCAAGTCAATGAAATTGTTGAGCTAGGTGAGCTGGATCCAGAAGCCATTGTGACACCCGGTGTGTACGTTAAGCGCGTTGTAAAAATTGTAGGCGGGGCAAAATAATGAAACGAATATCACGAGATGAAATCGCAGCACGCGTTGCACGCGATATTCCCGAAGGCGCGATCGTGAATCTAGGCATTGGTTTGCCTACGAAAGTCGCCAACTATCTACCCAAAGATAAAGATATCTTTTTGCAGAGCGAAAATGGCGTCTTGGGTATGGGACCTGCGCCGGCACCGGGAGAAGAGGATTTCGATCTGATCAATGCGGGCAAGCAGCCTGTGACCTTGTTGCCAGGCGGAAGCTATTTTCATCATGCGGATTCCTTTGCAATGATGCGCGGCGGTCACCTTGATATCTGTGTGCTCGGGGCCTTTCAGGTTGCACGCAATGGCGATTTGGCAAACTGGTCAACGGGCGAGCCTGGGGCGATTCCTGCAGTGGGCGGAGCGATGGACTTGGCCGCCGGCGCAAGAGACGTCTTCGTGATGATGGAGTTACTCACCAAAGAAGGGGAGAGCAAGCTCGTTGAAAAGTGCACGTACCCGCTAACGGGATTGCGCTGTGTCTCACGCGTCTACACCGATGTTGCTGTCTTTCAGATTGAGCCGGGTGGTGTCGTGCGTGTGGTTGACGATGTCTCTGGCGCCGGTCAAGACGAGTTGCGACGCATGACTGGCTTAGACCTGGTTTTTTAAAGCGTTTTTATAAAGCGCTATTCGTCGACTAGTTTGTTCAGGCGCTGAGCGTCTAGCTTGGCTGCCTGACCTTCGACTTTAGATCCCATCGATTCAATCGTTTGGCAGAGATGCGCAATGCGCGCATCTTGCTTTGAGACGTGGGTAATCAGTTCATGCAAGGCTTTAACGAGTGGGTCTGCTGCCGCTGGGTCAACGGCATAGGCGTTAAACCCTGCTCCTTTGGGAGCGGGTGTTTTAGCAGGGCCCTTATCGAGCATGGCTTGAATGGGCGCTGCATCCCAGTCTGAATCGCACGGAGAGATCTTGGTGGATGTTGCTGGGCTTGGCGTCGGGATCACATTCGGTTCGGTCGTGTTGGTTTGACCCACTTCAATAATGCGGGCGGGGTTGCCGACTGCGGTGGCACCAGCAGGGACCGGTTTGACGACAACGGCGTTTGAGCCGATGCGCGCGCCGTCCCCCACGGTAAAGCCTCCCAGCACCTGAGCGCCGGCACCCACGACAACGCCTTTGCCAAGCGTTGGGTGTCGTTTGGCACCCTTGTATAGACGGGTACCCCCGAGCGTGACACCTTGATAAATCGTACAGTCGTCCCCGATCTCTGAGGTCTCGCCAATCACGACACCAAAGCCGTGGTCGATAAACACCCGGCGACCGATGGTTGCGCCAGGGTGAATTTCAATCCCTGTGAGCATGCGACTCAGGTGGGACACCATCCGTGCGAGCCAGTAAAACTGAGCTTGCCACAAGCGATGCGCGAGTTTGTGCGCCATGATGGCGTGCAGACCGGGGTAGCAAGTGAGAACCTCTAACTTGCTGCGTGCGGCAGGGTCTCTTTCGAGAATACAAGCGATGTTTTCGCGCAAAGAGTTAAACATGATGGATAAAGCTTAGCGTAAATCTCACCCAGTGATTGGATTAACCCGATTAACGTGACGGGTTGCCATGTTTAGTGCCGCGCGCCGTCGCGATCATCGCCGTGCAAACACCGCGCCACATATCCACTTCGTCTTGGGTGAGGTCGCCGCGGTTGAATAGGTGACGCATGCGAGGCATGAGTTTCTTAGGATGAGCAGGGTCTAAAAAGGCGACAGCTTCAAGCGCCTCTTGCCAGTGTGTGAGCAGGGCTTGCACGGCCTCTCCGCTCGCAGGCTGACTACCGCGGCTCTTGTCCGCACGAACGCTTGCGGTGGCTATCGGTAGGGTATCGGGATTGTTTGTTGTGTTTAGGAGCGCGTAGCGCAGCTCCCAGGCACCTAACTGCAAGGCCTGAGAGACATTTAGTGAGCTGTAGGCCGGATTGGCGGGAATATGACACACCCGGTGACAGAGTTCGATGTGCTCGTTTGTCAGCCCCGAGCGTTCGGTACCCACCACTAAGGCGACGCGTGCGTCGGGGTGCTGCGAGAGGTGCAACTTAGCCAGTTGGGCGGCCTGTCGGATATCGCAAACGGGAGGCCCCAGCTCTCGATCCCGGGCGGTCAGGGCAAAGGCCAGCGTCACGGGCGCGAGCGCCTGCTGGAGGCTCTCAAAGGTCTGTGCGGCGGCCAGCACATCACCGGCTCCGCTTGCAAGCGCGATCGCTTCAGGCTGAGTGGTGATTTGCTCGGTTTTAGGGGAAACGAGCGTCAGATCCTCAAAGCCCATCGTTTTGATCGCGCGGGCCGCCGAGCCGACGTTTCCGGGGTGGCTCGGCTCAGTCATTATGAAGCGAACACGGGAAAAATCAGGAGTCATTTAAAATCCCGCTTTAGCTTATTAAAAAATAGACACGCATATGCACCCGATGCTTAATACCGCCATCAAGGCGGCCCGGCGAGCCGGATCGATTATTAACCGCGCGAGCCTTGATCTCGAGCGCCTGCAAGTGGCTCGTAAAGGGCCACGCGATTATGTCACGGAAGTCGATCGTGGCGCCGAAAGTGCAATTATCGAGATCCTCAGCACAGCTTATCCCGACCACACTTTTATGGCTGAAGAGTCGGGTGTCTTAGGCCACACCGCTGAGGGCGAGTTGCCGGCAAACGAGTGGGTGATTGATCCTTTGGATGGCACAACAAACTTCATCCATGGTTTTCCGCATTACGCGATCTCTATCGCGTTGCGCCAGCGCGGTCAAATCAATCATGCTGTGATTTACGACCCGGTTCGTAATGAATTGTTTACGGCCAGTCGTGGAGGCGGTGCTTTCTTAAATGACCGTCGCATGCGCGTATCCTCGCAGCTGAAGTTTCCTGATGCGTTGTTAGGTGCCCGTTGGCCCGGTTCTGTCGGGCCGGACGAAACCTCAGCACCGCGCTTTTTAGAAATGGCGCGCGGCTGTGCGGGCGTGCGTCGCACAGGCTCTGCGGTCTTGGATTTGGCCTATGTTGCCGTTGGTCGCTTGGATGGCTTCTGCGGTCTTGGCTTAAAGCAATGGGATATGGCCGCGGCAAGCTTGATGGTATTGGAAGCCGGTGGCTTGATAGGCGATCTTGAGGGCGAGCAGTCCTGGATGGAGTCCGGTAACGTGATTGCTGCAACCCCGAAGATCTTTACGCAAATGCTTGGAATGGTGCAAGGCGACCGCGCCAAGTCTTGATGAGCAAAGCTCGCCGTACGATGCCTCTCAGGCTGCGGCGAGTCTTGAATATCGGCTACTATTGTTAGGTTAGAAACTCTCGGAGCCCTCCATGGAGTGGCTGCTTGACCCTACAGTCTGGGTCGGCTTATTTACCCTCGTCATACTCGAGATCGTTCTCGGTATCGACAACCTGATCTTCATTGCGATTCTTGCCGACAAGTTACCGCCGGCTGAGCGCGAGCGCGCGCGCATCATCGGTTTGTCGCTGGCGCTCTTTATGCGCTTGGGTCTCTTGGCGGGTATGTCGTGGCTTGTTCAGCTCACAGAACCCTGGATCACGCTGGGGCCCGTGAGTTTGTCGGGTCGTGATCTGATTTTGATTGTGGGCGGCTTTTTCCTACTCTTTAAAGCGACACTCGAATTGCACGAGCGCTTAGAGGGTAATCGTCAGCAGGCAACGACCGCCCGTGTGTATGCGAGTTTCTGGGTCATCGTGACACAGATCGTGGTGCTGGACGCCGTCTTCTCCCTAGATGCAGTGATCACGGCTGTTGGTATGGTCGACAGCTTGGCTGTCATGATGACTGCTGTGGTGATCGCGGTATTGATCATGTTACTGGCCTCCAAGCCCTTGACCAAGTTTGTGAATGCGCACCCGACGGTTGTAGTGCTTTGTCTTGGCTTTTTGTTGATGATTGGCTTTTCGCTCGTGGGCGAAGGTTTTGGCTTCAAGATACCTAAGGGCTACTTGTATGCGGCGATTGGTTTTTCGGTACTCATAGAATTGCTCAACCAGTTCGCGCGTCATAATGGTTTAAAGCTTGAAGCCAAGCGACCCATGCGCGAACGTACAGCAGAGGCGGTGCTCCGCATGCTGGGCAAGCCGCTGCCGGAAGATATTGTCGTGCAGGCACCGACCACCCAGAACGAAGATGCTCCGGTTACCTTTGGGGTCGAAGAGCGCAACATGGTCAGTGGTGTGTTGACGCTAGCCGAGCGCACCATTCATTCCGTGATGACGCCTCGCACAGAGATTTCTTGGATCAATCTTGATGATGATCCTCAGTTGATTCAAAAACAAATCGCAGAGGTTCCACACAGTTTCTTCCCTGTGTGCCGTGGCTCGGTAGACGATGTGTTGGGAATCGGTCGTGCAAAAGAAATGATTGCGGATCTTTTGACACATGGCAACGTGCGTCGCGCGAGTCTGCGCGAGCCCATCATCGTGCACGACACCATTAGCATTATCCGGTTAATGGATACTCTTAAGCGTTCGCGTGGGCAGCTCGTGCTTGTCGCTGATGAGTTCGGAACCATACAAGGTTTAGTCACGCCGATCGATGTCTTTGAAGCGATCGCAGGCGAGTTCCCAGACGAGGATGAAACCCCCGATATTGTTCCAACGAGCGAGAATGAATGGGAAGTCGACGGTGCTGCTGACTTGCACCAGTTAGAACAAGTGCTTGATACAGAGGGGCTCGTCGACGAGGACGAAGACTTCACAACGCTGGCAGGTTATTTGTTGTCGCGCTTTGGTCAGTTGCCGGCACGAGGCGACCAGTGTGATTTTGAGTCGACACATGCGCGTTTCAAGTTTGAAGTCTTGCGCATTGAAGGGCGACGTATCGCCCAGGTGCGCATTACAAAACTCACCCCCTCGTCGGAAGGCTTGACGGACTAACGCGGGGTTAGGTCAAACAGAGTCAGTCCATCCTCATCGATCACCATCCAGCCGCCACGCGGCTTACGGTTCTCTTCCGAGACATCGCAATCCCAATCAGGTAGTACCCAGCGTTCGCAGCGATTGCCATCGACGGTCAGAACGTTACGACCAGGACGGTGCGTGTGACCATGCACAATCAGTGACACGTTATGGGCTCGGATCGCGGCGGCCACGGCGTCCGCGTTTACGTCCATGATTTCGCTTGATTTGGTTTGGTTGGCCACCATGCTTTCGCCGCGCGCTTGTGCAGCCAGAGTCAGGCGTTCAGGAATACTTTTCGCCAAAAAGCCACTTTGCCAGGCTGGGTTGCGTACCATCGTACGAAACTGTTGGTAGGCCAAATCGTCCGTGCAGTATTCATCGCCGTGGCTCAAGAGCATTGTGCGGCCTGCAATCGTGACCAAGACTTGCTCTGGGAGCAGGTTTGCACCGAGCCCTGCCGTGAGGGCCTCGCCCATTAGAAAGTCGCGGTTACCTCGTCCAAGCCAAACTGGGATTTTTGCCGCGCAGGCTTTGATTGCCATCAGGTCGAGGGCTAACCAGGGCGGTGCTACGACAGCAACGTCATCCCCAATCCACGCATCAAAGATGTCACCGGGCAAGAGAAGCGCCGATGCCTCTTTGGATGCGAGTTTTAAAAAGTCACGAAAAGCTTCGGACGTCCCGATGGTGTGTTGACCAAGATGGACATCGGAGGCGAGCCACACGGGCCCGTTTAATGCAATCTTATTCAATGACGGCTGCCTTGGTAATGATCACGTCTGTAGTTGGAACGTTCTGGTGAAAACCGCTGTTGCCAGTTGCGACACCTTTCATTTTGTCCACAACATCTTTGCCTTCGACAACCTCGCCAAAGACAGCATAGCCCCAGCCTTGTGCTGTGGGGGCGGTGTGATTCAGGAAATCGTTGTTGGCAACGTTAATGAAGAATTGAGCGGTTGCGGAATGCGGATCTTGTGTGCGTGCCATCGCCAGGGTGTACTTGTTGTTTTTGAGGCCATTGTTGGCTTCGTTTTCAACAGGTGCTTTGGTTGGCTTTTGCTTGAGGCCTGGCTCAAAACCGCCGCCTTGGATCATGAAACCATCAATCACACGATGAAAAATTGTGCCATCAAAAAAACCATCGTTCACGTAAGCCAGAAAGTTGGCAACGGTTTTGGGTGCTTTGGCAGCATCTAAGGAAATGATAATGTCGCCTTGGCTCGTGGTCATTTTGACGCGTGGGTTGGTGCTCATGGTTACGCCTTGTTTTTGGTTCGTGGTGGAGGGAGGTGCCGCCTGGGCGGTCAAAAATAAGAAGGGAAGAAGTCCTGCAAATGCCAGGGTACGCAGTGTGTGCTGCAAATTAGCTGAGGTGATCATTTGTTAGTTGATTGAATAATATCGGTGACGGAACGGATGCGCGACCGTAAGTCGGTTGCGCCTGCTTTGACCGCGCGCTCGTAGGCTCTTAGGGCAAGAATAAGTTGTACATCGCCCAGATTAGCTTGAGTCACTGGGGAGTTCGGGTTAATCATGATCGACATCTCGAGCGCGCGCCGAGCCTGCTCTAGTTCGTCCCGTTTTACATACAGATCTGCCAGATTATTCCAAGGCTCAGGTAACTCGGGGAAGCGCATGGTCATGCGTTGATAAATAGCCTCGGCCTCCGGGAGTCGACCCAGTTCTGTCAGCAGACGAGCATGCAGGAACATCAGTTGTACGTCTGTGCCTGGCGTGTGGCGATTTGCTTCTACTGCTTGGCGTTTTTCTACAGCGTCCAGTGCCTCTTTGAGTCGACCTGTACGAATCAAGCCCTCAATACGCTGGCTGATCTCGGCGGGGCTCAGGGGGATTCTGGTGTCGATGCCTGGTGCAATTGCATCCAGCACCTTGGCGAGACCATCCCAGCCACCCTCGGG
>CAMCWG010000002.1 GCA_945882005.1 Bordetella parapertussis | reverse complement strand
CGGGCCAAATTTCACCGCGACGGATCCCGTCACCTCCGAGCCAGACATCTCATCAACTTTGGCACCAGGCAAACACGCTGCCACACGATGCAAGTCTGTCATGAATGCCCACACCTCATCGGCTGCGCAAGGAACCTCAAAGAAACCATCGACTTTTGTACCGTTCGCCTTGCTATCGGTCGTTACGGGAGCGTCATCGGCTATAACCTGTTGCGACTTAGCTACGGGGCCACTGTCTTGCGCGCTAAACCCCTCAAAACGTTTAGGTTGTATTGTGGCACTGCGCTCAGGCGACTGAAGACCGTGCTTGCTACCCCGCAAAAGATTAATTTCAGCATCAGGGTTCTGAACCAAATCGCGCAAGACACTCATGATGGCAGCCACGATTCCCATATAACCGGTGCAGCGACAGATATTGCCCGCAAGCTCTATCCGCACACGCTCTTCGTCTGCATCAGGTAAGCGCAGCACAATATCGCGTGCGCTCGCTAGCATCCCTGGCGTGCAGTATCCGCATTGAAGCGCATGATGAACCGTGAAGGCCTCACGCAACCGTCTCATGATCGGATCTTTACCATAGCCCTCGATAGTCGTGATCGACTGGCCATCGCAGGCGACCGCATACGTAATACAAGAGCGGACCGGGGCGCCATCCACCAAAACCGTACAAGCGCCACACACCCCGTGCTCGCAGCCTAGGTGCGTCCCAGTCAGCTGCAGCTGATCCCGCAGGAAATCCCCCAAATGCGTGCGCGGAGCTACCTGTTGCGAGGCGCTTTGACCATTGACTTGTATTTGAATCGTCTTCATGCTCATCGCTGTACTCCGAACGCTTGCTGCACACAGCGCAATACGACTTGCACAAACATTTGGCGGGTAATGTCGTCCTGCTGCGGTAGTGTCTGTTGCAAGGATGCCTCCACAGCTACTTCGTCAAAGCCTTCAAGACCCTGGGCTGCAACTTGTACCGCAAGTGCACTCAGCGAAGCTGGGGCACCATCTAACGCACCCACAACAATGCGAGCAACTTTTGAGGCGGGATCAATATAGGTGGCACAACTTGCATGCGCAAACTCACCCGTCTTTCTACAAAACTTTTGATACCCCCAGCGTGCACGCGATGAAACCACAGGAAAGTGCACAGCCGTGATGATTTCGCTTGCTGCCAATACTGTGGTGTAGGCAGCAACCATAAAGTCAGACATTGACACAAGCCTAGTACCCGAAGTGGATTGCACCTCAATCCGAGCATCCAACGCAGCACACGCTAACACCCAGTCTGCCGCAGGGTCTGCATGTGCAAGACTACCGCCCAAGGTACCTCGATTGCGCACCGAACGATACGCGATGCGCGAAGCGACCATTTGAACGGGGTGGCCTCGCAGTAACTCGAACACCCCATCTTCAATCTGCGCGTGCGTGACCGAGGCACCCACCCGCAAGGTGTTCTGGTGTGTTGTTACCGACCGCATCTCTGCGAGCTTAGACACATCAACCACAGTTTGGGGACGTGTCAGACGCAAATTAAGCATTGGACCAAGGGACTGACTGCCTGCGATAGGCTTGGCCCGATCACCAACCGACTGCAGCACACCCAGAGCCTGTTCAATACTGTCGGCGGAAACGTAATCGAATTGCGCCGCCTTCATGCTTCACCCCCCACGGGTTGCTGCCTGGCGTGTTTAATCGCCTCAAGTAAGCGTCGTGGCGTCAAAGGCGTCTGATTCACCTCAATCCGACCACCGAGCTTACGCAAAGCGTCGTTAACAGCGCCAAAAATGGCGGCAGGCGGCGCGATTGCGCCTCCCTCTCCCATTCCCTTCGCACCAAATTCCGTGTGCGGCGACGGAGTCTCAAGGTGATCAATGCGAATATTAGGCACTTCGGTTGCACCCGGCATCGTGTAGTCGGCAAGCGTTGAGGCAAGCGGCTGACCAAAGGAATCGTAAGGCGTCTCTTCATACAGCGCCGTACCGATACCCTGGGCAACCCCTCCGATTGTTTGACCTTCAACCACCATCGGGTTGACCACCACACCACAATCTTCTACCACGACGTAATCGAGAATCTCAACGCTGCCCATTTTGGGATCTATTGCGACAACGGCTGCATGCGTTGCATACGAAAAAGCGCCAGTGTCGACTTTAGGTTTGTAGCCAACTGTCGCTTCTAACCCAGTCGGATCGACATCAGCCGGCAACCTCTGCGGATTGAGATACCAAGCGTTGGCGACTTGATCAATGGTGACCTGCGCCTCTGCGCTTTTGACACATCCATCTTCAAATCGCACCGCGGTCAGATCCGAACCAAGCAAATGCGCGCCAATCTTTAAAATTTGCGGTATTAATTTTTTGCACGCCTGAGACACAGCTCCACCCGACATCACCAGAGAGCGCGACGCGTAGGTACCACTCGAGTACGGTGTCTGGGCGGTATCACCGTGGATCACGCGCGTACGTGATACGTCGATCCCTAATACTTCATTCGCAATCTGCGCGAAAGTCGTCTCCATCCCTTGCCCGTGGGAGTGTACGCCGACGCGAATATCGAGACCGCCGTCAGGTGTCATGCGAACCATTGCTTGATCAAAGCCCGGAACGATTGGCATACCCCACGCCGCAAAAACAGACGTGCCATGCGCAGACTGCTCGGTGTAAGTTGCAATTCCGAAACCGATCAGCCTACCGTCCGACTCCCCAAGTTCTTGACGTGATCTGACGGCTTTTAAATCAATCATTGCTAAAGCACGCCGCACACTTGCTGGGTAGTCTCCGCTGTCAAAATACTTATTCGCTACGTTCAAGTACGGCATCTGCTCTGGTTGTACGAGATTCTCTACACGAATCTCCCACGGTTCGCGGCCCACTTCCTGAGCAATTGCGTTGAGAGTGAGTTCCATCGCAAAACACACGCCCGTGCGCGCGACGCCGCGATAGGGAACAAAACCAGGCTTATTGGTGGCGACGCAACGGGTCACACAGCGATACCCATCAAACGCGTACGGGCCAGGCAGATTACCGACCGCCTGCCCAGGCTCAATTCCGATCGTAAAAGGCCAAACGGAGTAGGCACCACCATCGATCGTAATCTTTGCATCTAGCGCTAACAAACGACCGCGCTTGTCAGCGTAGGCAGTCATTTCATAATAGTGCTCGCGGGTGTTGGCCCCCGCGGTTAAATGTTCACGGCGATCTTCGATATAGCGAAACGGCTTGCGATAGGTTTTAGCCAGCCAAGCGACACAAAGCTCTTCTGGCTGCAAAATACATTTGTACCCGAAGGCACCTCCAACGTCTGGCGAGATGACACGCAACTGACCTTGATCCAACTGAAGATACTGCGCAAGTGCGGTGCGAATTAAGTGCGGCACCTGGGTTGCGCTCACCACAACCAATTGATTTGCAGGATGATCCCAGTACGCCAATACAGCCTTCCCTTCTAGGGGCACCTGACACTGCCGAGCCAAGCTCATCTTGCGATGCACCACGACATCTGCTTTGGCACTTAACTCATCAAAGCGCTTGTCTGCCGATAGCGTGACAAACACATTATCTTTCCAACCCTCGTGCATCAAGTCGGAGCTTGCTTGCGTTGAGGTATGAATATCGGAATAAACAGGAAGCTCTTGGTAGTCAACTTCGACCGTTTCGAGTAAGTCCTCTGCCTCTGCTCGCGTCGGCGCATAGGACATCAGAACGGCCTCACCGACGAAACGAACCTTGCCACTCGCCAGAGGCGATTGCACCGAAGGCTGGTACGTGGGGAGTGACGAATCTGCAGCGATATCAAGCGCACCGACCAAATCGCGGCGTTCAAATACTTGTCCCACCAGTTCAGTGGGTATACGCACACCTGTAATACGTGCATGGGCCAGGGGGCTTCGAGTGAAGGCCACTTCACTTAACCCGGGCATTGTCATATCTGCGACAAAATTTCCCTTGCCGTGAAGATGTCGGACATCTTCTTTGCGCTGCACTCTCGCCCCAATACCTTGAGGCTTGATCTGCTTCACATCACCTGGATGACCCATGCACTTTTCTCACATCAAACGAATAGATTAACGACGTCCAACTGCGGCGTACGTGTAATTATCCAAAGAAGCTTCAGACAAACGGAACCAGCTAGCTTCGCTCTGTTGGAAGGCCTGCCATTGCGGGAAAATTTTCGCAAAGTCAGGGTTCTTGGCTGAAAGCTCCGTCCACAACTCTTGCGAGGCCTTATAGGTTGCATCCAACACATCGCGGGGGAACAAGCTGACTTTTGCACCACTGCCAATCAGTTTACGTAAAGCATCAGGGTTCTTAGCGTCATAGTTTGCAAGCATCTTAAGAGTCTGTTCATTACAGGCGACTTCAAAGGCAGCTTGATACGCGGGCGGCAAAGCCGCAAACGCCTTATCATTGACCATGGTTGTGATGGACGCACTACCTTCGAACCATCCCGGAGCGTAATAGTAGGGTGCAACCTTATTCAGACCTAACTTCAAGTCGTCGTATGGACCAATCCACTCAGCTGCGTCAATCGTACCTTTCTCAAGTGAGGAATAAATGTCTGCGGGCGGGATCTGTTGAGGAACCGAACCAAGTTTAGATAAGACCATCCCGCCGATACCACCGATCCGGATTTTCAAACCCTTTAAGTCTGCAACCGACTTGATCTCTTTGCGATACCAACCACCCATTTGCACACCGACATTGCCGCTGGTGAAGTTGATGATATTGTATTTTTTATAAACATCACGAACCAAGGCGAGTCCGCCGCCATACATCAACCAAGCATTATGCTGGCGCGCATTTAGGCCGTAGCTCAGCCCAGTATCAAACGCAAGTGCACTATTCTTTCCCAAGAAATATGTGCTTAACGTGTGATTACATTCCACGGTTTGATTACTCACGGCGTCCATCGTCTGCGCTGGAGGTAGGATCTCGCCACCAGCAAAGACGCGGATTTCAAATTTACCATCAGTGATCTGGCCAACGCGTTTAGCGAGCTCTTCGGCCGAACCGTAAATGGTGTCAAGACCTTTTGGCCAACTTGTAGCCATCCGCCATTTGACTGTGGGTGTACCTTGCGCAAAGGCGGGAGCGCCTAGCGTGGCAAGACCAGCACCAGCAGCGGTGGCGGTTTTAGTGAGGAAGCGACGACGTTGCATACGAATCTCCTGACGATAAAAAGTAAGTTAAGTGAGCATACTGATAGGTCCAACAAAGATCAACAACACTAACTTTGTGGAAGTTAAAGCTTCACGCCGTAACCTCCGCCTCCGGGCAAAGCGAGTTCAAGAGTATCCCCTTCAACCATATCGACTACACCCTTAGGATTCTGCACCGGCTGACCATTCAGAAGCACATGCCCTGTCCGACCAGCGAAACCGCCCTCGATACCCTTGGCGGGGATTCGCGTGCGCTCCGTTAACAACGATACTCTGAGCCTGCCAGGCCACCGAGACTGAAACGAAACCTTTTGCCCCATTCCCCCGCAGTGTGCACCCTCGCCACCTGAACCGTCGATCAAGCTCTTACTGCGAAACAGTACGGGCGAAAGCATCTCGGCAACCTCAACCGGCGTGTTAGAAATATTTGCAGGAAAACCAGCAGCGGGTGGGCCATCGCGATCACGCATCGCCCCCATCCCACCGTTAAAAAACAAGATGCTAGAAAAAGATGTGCCGCGAACGGGATCAACACCCCGCATTAAGACAGACCAAAGGGGTGTGCCGCTATCCGCTTGAACCTTATCTGGCATGACAGAGGACAGTGCATCAAACACGGCAGCTTGCAATTGATGTCCAATCAAATGCCGCGCACCCACTGCAGCGGGTGGCTTGGCGTTCACAATCGTACCCTCGGGTGCGATTACTTTGAACAGCCTTGTAAAGCCATCATTATTCGGGATGCCGGGTGAAAGCAAACACTTAAAGGGGTAGATCGTATAGGCATAGGTGTGGTTAAAGGTCTCGTTGATACCAAACCGTACCTGCTCAGTACTTCCGCTGTAATCCACCGTGACGCCATCCGCGGTGACCGTCAAGGTTGCCTCAATGCGCACCGTTTCATCCCAGCCATCGGACTCAACTGAGCCGCGATAAACACCTGGGGGGATTTTGCGTAACTCTCGCAGGGCCGCATCCTCTGATGCCTTGAAAATAGCGCCTGCAATTTCTCGAATGTCGGCTATCCCATACTCTTCAAGTAGCTCAATCAAGCGGCGCTCAGCGACGCGTAAGGCACCCACTTGCGCTTCGATGTCGCCGCGAACTTGCTGAGGTAGTCGAACATTCGCCTCGAGCATTTGCATCACCCAAGGATTGAACTTTCCCTCCTCTGCTAGCTTGACGACTGGAAACCGAATACCCTCTTCATAGACCTCACCTGCATCTGCAGACCACTGTCGCCCACCGATATCAGAAAGGTGTGCAACCGCCATCGCATAGGCGACTAAGTGGCCTTTAAAAAAGATAGGTGCCACCATCGTCGCATCAGGCAAATGCCCCGTACCGATCCAAGGGTCGTTGGTGAAGAGAATATCCCCAGGCTTTAACTGATCCTGTGGCATGACCTTCAAGATACCCTTGAGTGATAAAGGAGCCGTCCCGATAAAGCCAGGGATACTGAGCGAGGATTGCGCAACGAGACGCGCTTCGGTGTCGAGCAAGACACACGCAAAATCATTCGATTCTCTTACGACTGTAGAAAAAGAGGTTCGCTTAAGCGTTGCACCAGCCTCGTCTGTAATCGCAATAAGACGATTCCAATAAATTTCTAAATCGATGGGACTCATAGCAGTCTGATTTGTCTTTGTCATGCGGAATGCCCTTGTTTCGCGCCCAGCGTAATCCGCAAGTTCGCGTGCTCATCCAATCTGAAACGATCGCCGGGACCAATCACCACCGTGGAGCCCGGTTGTTCGATCAAGGCAGGCCCAGCGTAATCCTGACCAAAGCGCAATGCACCACCAGCTATCACCGGCGTATCGACGTACACGCCCTGATCTGGGAAAAATGCCGCGCGCATCTGAGGTTTGGCCGCGGCGTCACTCACCCCACCAGGCGAGCCGTCACCCACAACCGTCTCAGGTACAGGAGCGGAGCCCTCAACGCGCCAGTTCACCGCTTCAACACGCTGGGCTGTCAGCTGACCGCCAAAGCGTTGCGCATACGCTTTGGCAAAGGCCGCTTCAATGTCGGCTTGCCTTACCGCAGCGAGTACTGCGGGTAACTCTGTTTCAACTTCGAAACCCTGACCCACATAGCGCATGTCTGCGCTGCGCCGAAAATGTATATCCTTGCTCGCCACACCTGCGGTCGCAAGCTCTTGCCGCAAAGTATCCTCCATGCCCTGAAGCAGCGCTTCGGTCGCCGCCCAGTCCATATCTGCCAACCGTACAAACTTTGTACGTACAAGATCCATTTTCATGGGAGCAACAAGTAATCCAAACGCAGAGAACACACCGGCATTGGCCGGCACTAAAACCTCTTGGCAACCACTGCGACGAGCAACTTCGCGTGCGTGGATTGGGCCTGCACCGCCAAAGGCCAACAGGGTATAGCGCCGAATGTCGCGACCGTTTTCAACAGCGTGAATCTTTGCGGCGACCGCCATATGCTCACAAACGATTCGGTGGATGCCATTGGCAGCCTCGATCACTGAAATTCCTAATGGATCTGCCACATGCTTTTTTATCGCCTGCTCAGCAAGCTCTAGGCGTAAGCGGACAGCGCCGCTTAATGTTCCTTGCGGATCCAGGTAACCCAACACCAGCGCAGCATCGGTTACTGTCGGCCGTTCGCCCCCTAGACCATAACAAGCAGGACCGGGACTCGATCCTGCGCTATGAGGGCCGACCTTCAATAATCCGGTCGTATCCACATGCGCAATACTGCCCCCCCCCGCGCCAATTTCAATCAAATCAACCGTCGGCAAACGCACGGGCAACCCACTGCCCTTTTTAAAGCGCTCTTGCCGTGCAGCCTCAAACTCTGTCGTAATAGACGGCCGACCATTCGAAATCAGACACGCCTTGGCGGTCGTCCCGCCCATATCAAACGCCATCACATCTGCGGTCTTAGCCAGCCTCGCGGCATAGGCAGCCCCGAGCGCTCCTGCGGCGGGTCCGGACTCCAACATACGGATAGGCATACGCTCGCCCAAGTGTCGGGAAATGACGCCCCCGTTGGACTGCATGATGTGTAAGGTCGCGTTCAAGCCCGCTATACGCAGACCGTCTTCAATGGCGCTGAGGTAGTGTCCCACCATCGGCATCACACACGCATTCAACACGGTTGCAACCGAACGCTCATATTCCCGCATCTCGCCCAACACTTCGCTCGAAAGCGATACGCACAAGTCAGGGGCGACACGCTGTATGACCGCTTTGATACGTTGCTCATGCGAAGGGTTGCTGTAGCTGTGAAGCAAACATACTGCGATCGCCCGCACGCCTGCCTCTTTAAGTTGATGCACGACGTGTTCAACATCCGCGTCATCTAAGGGCTGCACAACAGCTCCTGAGGCATCGACACGCTCCTGCACCTCCATACGCAAGTGACGGGGAATAATTGCGTCAGGGCCTGGCGCAGTTAAGTCATAGAGGTCATAGCGCAGTTCACGTGCAATTTCCAACACATCACGAAAACCAGCCGTCGTAATTAATCCCGTGACCGCACCTTTGCGTTCAATCACCAGGTTTGTCACGGCTGTTGTGGCACCAACCACCACATCTGTCACTTGCGTCAACGCTAGGCCATGCTCTTTGAGCATCGCCAACAGTCCGGTACGAATCGGCAGCACAACGTCATCAACGCCCGTTAATACTTTCGCGGTCAAGACACGACCATCAGAACCGAGAAGAACTAGGTCAGTAAAGGTACCCCCGATATCGAAAGCGAAGCGGTACTGCAAGGGAGTTTTTCCAGCTGCCATCAATTACCCCTTCACCTTGGATAGCTTGATGCCTCGCTCAAATCCCTTTTCGAACTTCTTATTCTCAAACACGTCCGGCTTGATTTGGAAGAACTCTTTGAGGGCGCGCTGCTCCTCGGTTGTCGTGTGCATGGTCGTCGCATCAAACGGACATGTTTGGGTGCACATTTCGCAACCAATGCAATTTGCGTGAATCGACTCTACGCTGCCATCGCCTTGTGCCAAGGCATCATAGAAACAGGTCTGAATACAAATCGTACAGCTTGGGTTCTTACAGGCCTCGCTGGCGATCTCGCTGTGCATGCGTGGTTTACGGAACTGCTCGCCATAGTCTTTAACCGCTTGGCGTGAAGCAATTCCTGTCATGGAGGCGATATCAGGATACCCGTGGGTGTCCATAAACGTATCGAGTCCGTTAATCATATTTGGCAAATACTTGATACCTTTTAGCATCAGTACGGAACCGACCTGCACTAAAGGTGCACCCGTCATGATGAACTCGACGATATCGCGGTGATCGTAAATACCATTTGACCCTGTGATGGGCATACCAAGTTCGGTATAGATGCGGTTAACCCAACGCAACGAGAGCGCCTTCGCCCACACGCCACCGATCCCTGCGGGACCACCAAGACGGGGCAAGCCCGTCTCGATATCAACGGAGAAACCTGTGTAGCGGTTGGTTGCCGTAACGGCAGATGCGCCAGCCTCTTTAACTGCGCGTGCGACATCTAATACCCTAGACTGGTCCGGCGTGAGCTTGATGACAACCGGGATCTTGACGGCCTCACACACGCGTGCAGTGACCTCGGCCGCAATGTCGGGCTCTTGTCCAATCATCGAGCCACCATGTACGCCGGGCATCATGGCTGGATGAGGACAGCCAAAGTTCAACTCCACCATGGGAAGACCACAGTCTTCAATCGTTCGACAAATATCGATCCAGCTCTGCATCGTCTTGCCGCCAGCGCTACCGATCAGATGCGATCCTTGATCTTGCGCGTACTTATTCAACTCTTTGAGATGTGGGATCCATTCGCGCAGAGGCGTACTCGAATAGCCCGAACGGCTATAAAAAACAAAGTTTTTATTTACCTTGCCCTTAATAGGCTCGTTCTTTTCATTCAAGATCGCATACTTTGAGTTCTGGGTCAGTCGCGCCATATCCTCAATATCGGTCAGGGTCTTGATGATCATGCCGCCCGCTCCCGCGTCGACACACTCACGAATAACCTCTGGGCTATTGGTGGTCTCAATCGAGGCAATGACGACCGGGTTCTTGAATTTGATTCCACAAAAATCTAACGACAGATCAGCCATGCTTTTTCTCCAAATCGAATAATTTCAAATCACACAGAATTTTGTTTGCGTTTACGGCGTGCGTCCAGTGCATTACCACCAGGACGCAGAGCAGTACGACCACTTTCATTATTTGCCTCAACCAATCTCGCTAACAAGTCAAGAAAAACACGCCGCTCTGGGGGGGCGAGCGGCTCCAAGAGCTGTTGTTGCGACAACTGCATATCCTGTTGATAGCGCTGCACGAATTTTTTTCCTGCATTCGTTGTGAGACAGAGCTTGCGGCGACGATTCAACGGATCAACTACCCGTGAGACCAGACCACGGTCTTCGAGTCGCTTCAAAATTTCTGCGACGTTAGCTGGGTCGAGCCCCATCTCTTCACCAATCGTCGCCTGATCGATACCGGGGCGCATTATCAAGACGCTTAACAGCCCAAACTGAATGGGCGTCACTTGCCCGTCTGCGACCTGCTCGATAAACATTGCGACATGGATTTGATGCAGGCGCCGGAGCAAGTAGCCGGGCCGATCCCAGATCGTGTGCGGAGGACTGCTCGCTTGTTTTCCAGCGTCGGCAGTGGGGACGACGACTAAGGCCGCCCTACCCTTACCTTCGACAGCTCCCGAGCTCTTTGCCACGCGACGTCTCACTCAATCGTTTGTATACGAACGGTTCGTATACTGATGATTGATTGTCAGTCCAGGCCGATAGGCCTGTCAAGACAAATATTGCCGGAATCTTATGGACGAACCCCCGGGGTTTCCATTAGCATGCCGCGGGCACGCCACATCAAAAACAGCTCGAGCTCGACGAGCTCTTGGGAACCAAGCGCGAACGGCTCGGCCCTGACGCCTGTCATACAGTTACGCAAGCGCCGCTGCAAAGACCCGACTGACTGCCACTCCAAACGGTAGAGGGGGTATGCCGTAGGATGTCCCTGAGGGATAGGGTTTCCCCCGAGCTTTTGCCCAGAACGATCTGCATGACATTGAGCGCAAGAAAGATTTAACTGCCCTAGTCGCTCATAAAAAAGTGTCCTGCCCGCCTCGAGCGCAACCGCATTGGCAGCAGTCTTCTCAACAATGATTGGCAGACCCTTTGATTGCTGCCCAATGTAGGACGTCAAGGCCAGCAAGGATTTACTTTCGTGCGCGTAAGGCTCCCCCTCTTGACGCGTCTGACGACACACATTGACCTGGTCCGACAGGTTTAATAGTTTAGAGCCTACAAACTTAGGGAAGCTAGCCGCTACCCCCTTCATGGAGCTCGCATCATCGCCGTGACACTTGGCACAAGCAACCTGACGCTTACCAGAGGGTGTCTGCCAGAGAGACTCGCCATCCAGTACCCAAAACGTCGCCGGATTTTGTGACGGATCATCTTGCATGGCTCGGTTTTCGGGGGACATAAGCGCATAGCTTGACTGACGCGCAGACCCCGTTGGGTCTGCGTTTGCTGACGCAGCAATCACGAACGTCAGCCAGAAACCACGAGCGAGGTCGCGCATCAGCACTGACAACTCACGACACTGTTAACTGACTGGTGACGCTCGATGCGTAGCCGTTATCACCGACCCACTTAAATTCTAGCGACCCTGTTTCCGTGGCAACAGTAAAGAAGTTGATGACAGGATTAGCGCCAACGCTGGGATGCAACTCGGCACGCAACACTTCCTGCCCATTGTAGGTACAGACAAACTCACGAATAATGTCGCGAGGGATGCGCTCGCCCTGTTGCGTGTGCCGAAAGCCAGATTCCATGTCGTGCTGAACAATCACTCTAATGGCGATCACTTCAACCTTTGTCGCGACCTTTGGCATCGTGACTAGCGTACGTGAAGTCTTACTCATACGACCTCCGTACAGGCAGCTAGGGTCACCAAGGTTTCAGCATACCCACGCCAAAACGACCCATCGCTCATCTGGGCGATAGCCCAGACCCGCTGAGAGTTCGCTAAACGAATGCGGGTGCCAATTTCTGCTCGACCTGCACGCGGCCCAAGGAAGAAGCTCACGATATTTGGCAAGGGATTGCCTTCCGCAATTAAGTGCACTGCCTTGACATGATCCGCCTGCGTCATCGGACTTTCGACCGAGACTTTGATCGTCACAAGATTGCCATTCTCAACCAGCGCAGGCAGCTCGAGCGTGACCTTACCTGCCCGAGGGGTAGCAGAACCAATGATCGCCTTCATGGCTGCAAGGGCCTCATCCTCTGTCGCATAAGAGGCAAAAAGAGGCGCTAAGCCTACGGCGCCCATCGCCATCACAAACGTTCTTCGGTTAGTTGTCACTGTTTCAAACTCACTAAAAATGCTACGACGTCCTCGATATCTTGACCGGTCAATATTGTTTTTCCTGCATAGCCAGAGGCAACGCGATTTAATCCAGCGTGACTGTAGTAAGTCGGCATAATCGTCTCTGGATTAAATTTACTGGCATCCACGATGCGGGCTCTCAACTGACTTGCTGTCAGTCTCTGCGCACTCGCCCCAAGGTCAGGGGCCATATTCCCTTGAAATCGCTCTTCTGGAAACGGGCCACTGTGGCAAAGAATGCACAAGCCACTTTGCCGACTAAGCACAATGACTCTGCCTCGACTAGGCTCCCCCGGCTGACTCGCCAGGGGTTCAGTCATTTCTAAAGCTGTACTACCTTGCGCAATACTCGTCGTGGCAGTTGCAAGCGACAAAATGGTCGCAAGCAACGCCCCACCAACGAGCCTTAGGGTCATACCAGGACGAAGCCACTCTTCTTGAGTGGCACATCACGCAAACGCTTCCCTGTCGCGCGATAAATCGCGTTCAGGACTGCAGGTGCTGCAACGCAAATCGTCGGCTCACCGATACCACCCCATGCCTTACCGCCACCTTGGATAATGATGGTCTCAACCTTAGGCATTTGTGCCAAGCGAATCGAACCAAACGTGTCAAAGTTCTTTTGCTCAACGCGACCGTCCTTAATGGTGCACTCCTCTTCGAACAAAGCGGACAGACCATATACGAACGAACCCGAGACTTGACGCTCGATCTGCGCAGGGTTGACGGCGTAGCCACAATCTGTCGCCGCAACGATGCGGTGGATCTTTACTTTGTTGCCGTCTGTTACAGATAGCTCTGCCGCGGCAGCCACATAGCTACCAAAGGCAGTCATTTGAGCAACCCCGCGGAACACACCTTTAGGTGCAGGCTTAGCCCAGCCAATGCCATCGGCCACTGCATTGAGCACCGCCAGGTTGCGTGGGAACTTACCCATGAACTTGCGACGGAACTCAACTGCATCAACACCCGCTGACTCGGCCAACTCATCCATGAAACATTCGATGAAGATTGCGTTCTGGTTGACGTTCACACCACGCCAGAAGCCCGGAGGCACGTGCGTGTTACGCATAGCATGATCCATCAACTGGTTGGGGAACTCGTAACCGAAGCCATGCTCACCACCATCAAAAACGCCCTGAAACACCAGCGGATCGCGGCCCTTTTGCTGCGCCACAATTGCGGGACGCACGGCAGCCAGAATCGACTGCCCCGACAAACGCATATGCACACCTGTCAAATTCTTGTTGGCATCAAAGGAACCGGTGAGCTTACACATCATGACGGGGTGATAACGACCCTGTGTCATGTCTTCTTCACGCGTCCAGATCAATTTGATCGGTGTGCCAGGCATTTGCTTGGCGATATTGACCGCCTGCGTGGTGTAGTCCTGGAAAGCACCGCGGCGACCAAAGCCACCGCCCAAATTGATCTTGTAGACCTCGCACTTATCCCCAGGCAAACCGGAGGCAGCAATCACCGCTGCCAACGAGGCTTCACCGTCCTGTGTCGGCACCCAAGCTTCACAACGCTCTGGTGTCCACTTTGCCGTTGCGTTCATCGGCTCCATCGGCGCGTGGTTCAAGAACGGATAGAAGTAAGTTGACTCAACTTTTTGCGCGGCCCCTGCAATCGCAGCTTTCGTGTCACCGCGCGTATTGCCCACAAAAGCCTGCTCAGCGGTCAAACCTTCTTTGAGCATTGTCGCAATTGAGGCACTACTCACCTTTGCGTTAGGACCTTCATCCCACACGATCGGCAGAGCATCCAAAGCAGTCTTGGCAATCCAAAAAGTGTCCGCAACAACGGCCACAGCAGTCTCACCCACCTGCACGACTTTTTTCACGCCCTTCATGCCAGAGATTTTGGCGGCGTCAAAACTCTTTACCTTGCCACCAAAGACCGGCGATTCTTTGATCGTTGCAACGAGCATGCCTGGCATTGTCAAATCAATGCCGTAGACCTGCTTGCCCGTCACTTTGTCTTGAAACGTGTCAATGCGCTGGACCGACTTACCAATGATCTTCCAGGCCTTTGGATCCTTGAGCGTGATCTCAGTAGGCACAGGCAGCTTAGATGCTGCCAACGCAACTTTGCCAAACGTCGTTTTGCGACCGCTCGGTGTGTGTGTAATAACGCTCTCGGCTGCAACGCATTCCGCAGCAGGCACTTTCCACTCGTCCGCAGCAGCTTGCACCAACATCATGCGTGCAGCAGCACCGCCTTTACGAACGTATTGCTCTGAGGTACGAATACCCCGGCTACCGCCGGTAGAAAAATCGCCCCAAGGACGCTTGCGCGCCAAGCTTTGGCCTGGTGTGGGATATTCAGTCGTAACTTTCTTCCAGTCGCACTCAAGCTCTTCAGCAACCATTTGTGCCAGGCCAGTGATGGTGCCCTGACCCATTTCTGATCGCACAACACGCACAACGACGGTGTCATCGGGCTTCACAACCACCCACACACCGATCTCAGGTGTCGCGGCGACAGCTTGTGCGGAACTGATAAAGGGAAACTGCAAACCAATTGCAAGACCTGTGCTGACTGCAGTCGAGCCAACAATAAACTGTCTGCGGGAAGGATTCGGGACGCGTGCATTCATGTGAAGACCCCTTAGGCTTTAGCAACAGAGTGGATCGCAGCGCGGACTTCTTGGAAGCTTCCGCAACGGCAAATGTTTGTCATCGCGGCATCGATGTCCGCGTCAGTTGGTTTTGGTTTCTTAGCCAACAAATCCGTCGCAGCCATCAACATGCCTGACTGACAAAACCCGCACTGTGGCACTTGATGATCGATCCAAGCCTGCTGCAATTTTGTGAGCTTGCCATCGGCAGCGAGACCCTCGACGGTCTGTACATTTTTACCGGCCGCAGCACTGACAGGAATCACACACGAGCGGATGGCCTGCCCTTCAAGCATTACGGTACAGGAACCGCACTGTGCGATGCCGCAGCCGTACTTCGTACCTGTCAATCCAACTTGCTCACGAATCACCCAAAGCAGAGGCGTAGTGGGGTCGACATCGACGCTGTGATCTTTACCATTAACTTTTAGCTGTATCGCCATTTGGGTGCTCCCGCGGATGGAAAGTAGGAATAAACTGAGCTGATATTAACTGAGGGAAACACTGCCGTCACCAGATCCATACTCAGCCTTTGGATTTATAAAAACGCACCAACCCAAGACTCTCCTCTTAGCATCTTTATTCGTGTTTACCCTAACAAACTAAGACCTATCGAACCTCATGCAAAACAAACACGTAAGACTCGCCAGCCGTCCAACGGGTTGGGTGAACGCCGATAACTTCGAGCTTGTCGAAGCAGCTATGCCCCGCCCAGCGGAGGGAGAGGTTCTGATTCAAAACGAATGGCTGTCTTTGGATCCCTACATGCGCAGCCGTATCTCTGAGGCAAAGTCTTATGCCAAAGGGGTCAACCCAGGCGACGTCATGGTGGGTGGCGCGGTCGGTACCGTCATCGAGTCTCGGTCAAACGCTTTTGCTGTGGGCGACACCGTGTTGGCCGCGAGCGGCTGGCGTCTTTACGCAACCATGCCCGGCCAGGCCGTCACAAAAATTGACACTTCACGCGTTCGCGCATCCGCTTACCTTGGGGTGCTGGGTATGCCAGGCATCACAGCCTGGACTGGGCTAATCGACATCTGCCAGCCCAAACCAGGCGAGACGGTCGTCGTCGATGCAGCATCTGGCGCAGTCGGTAGCGTTGTCGGACAACTTGCAAAACAAGCTGGCTGTCGCGTCGTCGGTGTTGCCGGAGGGCAAGCCAAATGTGATTACGTTGTGAAAGAGCTAGGCTTTGACGCCTGCGCGGACCATCGTGCCACAGACTTTCATGCACAGCTCGATGCGCTGCTACCCCACGGCATTGACTGCCTCTTTGAAAACGTAGGTGGGGAAATTTTTGAAACGCTTCTGACGCGCATGAATGTCTTCTCGCGTGTCGCACTTTGCGGAATGGTGTCCGAATTCAATCGTGATCCGCATGCACATCGCACACTGCGCTCCATTCTGATCAACCGCATACGCGTGCAAGGCTTCATCGTCTCAGACAGGCTCGAGACGTGGCCGGGTATCCGAGCGCAGCTCATTGAACGTGTCGTCAGTGGAAAACTGAAGTTCAAAGAATCAATCGTAGAAGGACTGGAGCAAGCGCCACAAGCATTTGTCGGCATGCTGCGCGGAGAAAACTTCGGCAAGCAACTCGTTAAGCTGCGATGAGCATGCAAGCAAGGCGTTAAATCGCAGTCAGTGAACCCACGTCAAACAGGGCGAGTAGACCCAAGACTGCGAAGAGAATTGCCGCGATGATATGCACGGTGCGCATGGGCACAACACGGGTAATCCGATCACCTAACAATACCGCTGGCGCATTGGCCAACATCATGCCGGCCGTTGTGCCCATGACGACCGCCCACAACGACGAGTACTGTGCAGCAAGAGCTACCGTTGCGAACTGTGTTTTATCTCCCATCTCGGCCAGGAAAAACGCAACAACCGTTGTCAGAAAAATTCCACCCTTAGGGTCGGCGTCGGTGTCGTCGAGTTTGTCTGGAATCAAAATCCAGATTGCCATACCAAGGAAAGAAACACCCAGCACCCAACGCATGACAGAGGGACCAAACCAGTGTGTCAGCCAAGACCCGACCGCGCCTGCCAGGGCATGATTGAGCAAGGTCGCAACAAGAATACCCAGAATGATTGGTACTGGCTTACGATAGCGTGCCGCTAACACCAGCGATAACAACTGCGTTTTGTCGCCCATTTCCGCGAGGGCCACAATCCCCGTGGACATCAGGAAAGCTTCAATCATAAAAACCGATCCAAGATACGGCGACTGTGCTTATCAAGAAGCGCCATGTCGGTAAGGTGGAAACGCATGCCATGGCTGTCTGTGATGATCAGCGCTGTCCCCATTAAGCGCCGAATGTCCTCTTCACCCTTGAGCACGAACCTTGTCGCTCCGCGATCGGTCGTGACATCCCACGTGCTGGGGGTCGAATAGGTCGAGACGTTCGTAATACTCAAAATCGTCGGCATCACCTCGCGCGAGGCGATTTCCTCAAGAATCAGCGCGCGAACATCTTCCGTTAAATCGTCGAGCCGATCAATCCAAACCAGTTCTTTGCCTTCAGTCCCCACGAGTGCAACAAAATCATTCGGCGCATGCACGGGGAAAGCGCGCACCGGCAGCACGCCTTCGTGCACCGCGCCATCTGCAAGCGTGAGGACTAGGCGTCCCGCCTGATTTCGCATCAGCTTAAAATCCATCATGCTTGGCCTCCGGACGCTGCACCTTCCAGCGGGGCCTCAGCGTCAACCTGGCGCGTCTGTGCCTCGTACAAGTCGAAGTAGGCACCACCTCTGGCCATCAAGTCTTCGTGATTGCCGATCTCAACAATCGCACCCCGATCAAGTACGACTAAGCGATCCGCTTTACGAAGAGTGCTCAGTCGATGTGCGATTGCAATCGTTGTACGTCCTTGGATAAGATTGTCGAGCGCTTCCTGGATTTCCATCTCGGTGGTTGTATCGACTGACGAAGTCGCCTCATCCAAAATCAAAATACGCGGGTCAATCAACAAGGCACGTGCAATCGAAATTCGCTGACGCTCACCACCAGACAAGGCTTGTCCGCGCTCACCCACGAGCGAGTCGTAGCCTTGTGGCAGACGTAAAATAAAGTCATGTGCACGCGCGGCTCGAGCAGCAGAAATAATCTCTTCGCGTGACGCATCGGGTTTTCCATACGCAATGTTCTCAGCAATCGTGCCAAAGAACAAAAACGGTTCTTGCAACACAAGTCCGATATTGCGGCGATACGAGTTTAGGGAATACGAACGAATATCCACGCCATCCACACGAATGCCACCTTCCGTCACATCATAAAACCGGCAAATTAAATTTACGAGCGAGCTCTTGCCGGAGCCACTATGCCCAACCAAACCAATCATTTCCCCAGCGCCAATATTGAGGCTCACGTTTTTAAGGACGCTGCGGCTGCCATAGCGAAAACCGATATTACGGATCTCAATCCTGCCTTCCATGCGATCAAGCGGCACAGGCCGCTGTGCATCGGGGACGCTCGAGACGTGGTCTAGGATATCAAAAATACGTTTTGCTCCAGCCGCGGCCTGTTGGGTGTGCGAAACGATACGGCTCATCGAATCAAGTCGCGTATAAAACCGAGCGATATAAGCTAGGAAAGCAGCAAGTACGCCCACCGTGATGGTGCTCGACGCCACTTGTGAAATTCCGAAAATCCATACCACCAACAAACCGACTTCCGTCAGCAACGTCACGGTCGGAGCAAAGAGCGCCCAGACCTTATTGATACGATCATTGACGCCGAGGTAGCGATCATTGGACTCACGGAAACGAGCGACCTCGCGATTCTCTTGGGCGAACGCCTTGACGACGCGAATACCTGGAATCGTATCTGCGAGCACGTTGGTCAGTTCGCTCCACGACCTGTCCACTTTCTCGAAACCAAAACGCAACCGATCGCGTACGAGGTGAATCAACCAGAGAATCAACGGCAAAGGGATGAGTGTCGTGACGGCCAACCAAGGATCAATCGAAATCAAAATGCATGCTGTCATCACAATCATCAACATGTCATTTAAGAAGTCGAGCAAATGGAGCGACAAAAATAAATTGATGCGATCTGTCTCAGCGCCAATGCGTGCCATCAAGTCGCCTGTGCGCTTACCACCAAAATACTGCAGCGACAACGTTTGCAAGTGTCTAAAAGTTGTTGTGCGCAGGTCCGCACCGATACGTTCGCTGACCCACGCCAACAAATAGGTACGGGCCCACCCAAGCAACCAAGCAAGCAAGGCTGCAACCACGACACCCGTCAAATAAAAAGCGACCAAGTCGTAGTCGATCGGTTTGCCGTTCTGAAACGGAATCAAGACGTCGTCCATCAACGGCATCGTCAAATACGGTGGAATAAGCGTCGCCGCCGTAGACAGCAGCGTGAGGATCAAACCCACAATCAGTGCACCGCGATACGGCGCAGCAAAGCGAGCGAGTCGCAAAAGCGCCCAAGTGTCAGTGGGACCAGCCGGGTCGTCGTCGCATACCGCACACTCATCTTGATCTGGAGCGTAAGGGGTGCCACAGGTCGGGCACGATGCAGCATCGACCGCCACTACCGCCTCGGGGTTTACTAACTTTTGCTGAACCACGTCAAAGGAATCGGTGAGCCGACTCACTGCGGGCGCCATTCCTAGCGTGTGACGCCAAATGGCTAAACGGTGTCCTTCATTAAACAGTTCGATGGTGCCCACACCAGCATGGTCACGATGCTGTAAGGATTGGGTTGCCACGATGTTCCAGGTCAACCAGTCCTGTTGGTTCGGTGCGCGTGCAAGCAGTCGCCTAGAGGTGAGGATGATTGCGCCAGTCGCAAAATAAAGTTTTTCGTCTAAATCTGGCTCGAGCCACGCCAAAACGCGTTCGTCAGGCTCGAGCAGCGCCATCGCGGCGCCAGACCAGCCACTTGGCAACGTAATGTTGAGCGGGGACTCTGCAGTTGAGAGTGGTGTCATGTCAGCAGCTCGGTATGCCCAGGCTCACAGACCACCCACTTCAACGAAAAGCGGTTCATCGGATGAATTTGGCTAGCTCGGATTATCATTAAACAGCGCAAGTATAACGACCAACCCGTCATATAGAGCGCCACAGAGTCTGCCTAGATGCACCGAGCCGTGTTTTTACTGCGATAATGAGACAAATCCGCAATTGCTGCGGCGCAGCATCATTTCTTACCTTGCCATGAGTCACCGTTACATCACGATCCAGCGTCTGGTTAGTCTCAAAGGACCAAATATCTGGACCTACCGGCCAGTTCTGGAGGCTTGGCTTGATTTGGGCGTTCTCCGCAATCTGCCCTCGCAAACACTAGAAAACGCCTACGCTCGGCTGACAAGTGCCATTCCGACCTTATTGGCCCCGGGTGCGGGAATCGAAGCCTCCAAAGGGTTCGCCAAACAGTTTCAAAGTGGCCAGTGGGCCCCTGCTCTGGTTGAGCACCTCACGCTTGTCTTGCAACAACTTGCCGGAATGCCGGGTGGCTTTGGTGAAACCCGTGCGACCGACACGCCCAACCTATACAAAGTGATTATTCGCGCCTGGCACGAGACTGTCACGCACGAGGCATTGACATCTGCCATCGCCTTGATATCCGGTGCAGTCGACGGCTTAGTGCCCCCCCTGGGCCCCACCACCGAAGCGTTGCACACCTTGCGCATCAAGCACTGCCTGGGACCCAGCACGGCATGCATCGTCGATGCCGCTGACGATCGCGACATTCCGGCAATTCGTCTGAGCGCGGGTAATTTGCTGCAATTAGGGTATGGCATCAACCAGCGCCGTATCTGGACAGCCGAGACCGATAACACCGGCGCGATCGCCGAAACGATTTCACGTGACAAGGACCTCACTAAATCGCTCTTGCAAGCGTGTGGTGTACCCGTACCGCTAGGTCAAGCCGTCAAGAGTGCCGCACAAGCCTGGGAGGCGGCCCAAGACCTTGGCCTGCCTGTCGTGGTCAAACCGAGTGATGGCAACCACGGCCGAGGCGTCTTTACCAACCTTTCCACAGAAGCCGAGATTCTTGCGGCCTATCCCCTGGCCGAACGAGAAGGATCCGGCGTTTTAGTAGAGCGCTTTATCGCTGGCTATGAGCATCGATTGCTCGTAGTTGGCGGCAAGCTCATCGCCGCTGCCAAAGGGCAGCATGCGTGCATCACGGGCGACGATAAGCAATCCGTACGAGCGCTGATTAAGTCCCAACTGAACGCAGACCCACAGCGTGGAAGAGAAGAAGACCTTCCTCTGAACTATATCAAGCTCGACTCTGTCGTAGAACTGGAAATCGCACGTCAAGGATTCTCTTGGGAATCCATTCCAGCTGCCGGACAAACCGTTGTGATTCAGCGTAACGGCAATGTTGCGATTGATTGCACGGACGAGGTGCATCCTGATATTGCTTTAACGGTATGCACGGCGGCTCGTATCGTGGGTCTGGACATCGCAGGCATTGATCTCGTCGTTCAGGACATCTCCCAGCCGCTGGTCGCGCAACACGGTGCAATCGTGGAGGTGAATGCGGGTCCTGGATTGCTGATGCATTTAAAGCCAGCAATTGGACAGGCGCGCCAAGTGGGTCGCGATATCGTTGGCTATACCTTCCCTCCTGGTGACATGGCGCGTGTTCCAGTCGTTGGCATCACGGGCACTTACGGCAAGAGCATGGTGGGCAAGCTCCTCTACCACCTCCTGTGCCTGCACGGCTGGAATACCGGCTTATCGACTACCGAAGGCCTGTTCGTTCAACGACGCAAACTCCACGCAGGCAATAGCGCCAACCACGAAAACGCCAGACGCGTTCTCCTCAACAAGGAAGTACAAGCCGTTGTCCTAGAGAACGGCGCCAAACAAATTCTGAGCGAGGGCCTGACTTACGAGCGTTGTGAAGTCGGCATCATTACTAACATCGACTGGAATCAGGACCTGTCAGAGTACAAGATCTTTTCACCGCTTGAGCGCAGCGATGTTTACCGGACACAGATGGATGTCGTGTTGCCCTCTGGCATGGCGGTATTGCTGGCCGATGACCCTCAGCTGCTTGCTCTATCGCAGTACTGCGATGGGCAAATCACTCTGTTTAGCAAGTCCGCCTCGACCCCTTCCCTCACCGCCCACGTTGCCGCCGGTCACCGGGCAGTCTTCATGGATCACGGACAACTTGTGATGGCCGAGGGTGCGCGACGCCACAACCTGTGCAACATGTCTGCTCTTGCCTGGACCGAACAGGCGCAGAACCATCAACAAATTTGTAATGTACTAGCCGCTGCGGCTGCCGCCTGGGCACTCGGCGTGTCAATCGAACTCATTGAAGCCGGGCTTTTAAGCTTTGACCCAACCACTGCTCTACCCTCATGACCTACTACCCTCACTGCGCTAATATTCCGCCATTGCGGTGAGCACCGATTTTTCCACAGGAAAACAAATGGAAGTTTCTCGTATTCGTGCCTTACGTGGCCCTAATTTGTGGAGTAAACACACTGCAATCGAAGCGGTTGTCACGTGCGCCGGGCCCGAGGCTGATCTCGACCAGATCCCAGAATTTGTCACGCGCCTACGGGCTCGATTTCCTGATGTAAAGCCTCTTCGCCCCTTTGGTCATAAAGAACCAATCAGCGTTGCGCATGCACTGGAGGCAGTAGGCTTGGGACTGCAAGCTGCAGCGGGTTGTCCCGTTGCGTTCGGACGGACGATCGCCACACCAGAAGCAGGTGTTTTCCAGATTGTTTTTCAGTACACCGAAGAACCTGTGGGCCGCCTCGCCATGGACCTAGCCGAGGCGTTATGCCTGGCCGCTCTGAACGACGAACCCTTTGATATCAAACTCGCACTCGCCCAACTGCGCGAACTGGACGAAGACGTACGCCTTGGGCCTAGCACGGGCTCAATCGTTGACGCAGCGCTTGCGCGTGGCGTGCCGTATCGTCGCCTTACCGAGGGTAGCCTCGTGCAATTCGGCTGGGGCAGTAAACAGCGACGCATTCAAGCGGCAGAGACCAGCAATACCAGCGCGATTGCTGAAGCGATCGCACAAGATAAAGATCTGACGAAGATGCTTCTTGAGGCTGCAGGCGTTCCCGTACCATCAGGCTTCGTCGTGTCGGACGAAGAAAACGCCTGGGAAATCGCCAACAAAATTGGACTGCCTGTTGTCGTTAAACCCCGCGATGGAAATCAGGGCAAAGGAGTCGCCGTCAACATCGAGACCCGCGAACAACTGGCTAAAGCCTTTGCGGTCGCCAGCGACATTAGCCGAGACGTCATTGTTGAACAATACATCCCTGGTCACGACTTCCGAATGCTCGTGATTGGTAACAAACTGATAGCTGCTGCACGTCGAGACCCCCCTAATGTGATCGGCGATGGCAGGCAGACGATTGAGCAACTTGTCGAACAGGTCAATCAAGATCCCCTGCGCGGCGACGGCCACGCGACAGCACTGACCAAAATTCGCTTTGACGACATTGCGATTGCGACACTGGCCAACCAAGGGTTGACCTCGCAATCGGTTCCTGAAAATGGTAGGCGAATTCTTTTACGTAACAACGCGAACTTGAGTACGGGCGGCAGTGCGACCGACGTCACGGATGAAGTCCATCCAGAATTGTCAGCACGTATTGTTACGGCAGCACAAATGGTCGGACTAGACATTGCTGGCGTGGACCTCGTCGCCGAGACCGTTGCCAAGCCTATGGAAGAGCAGCGCGCGGGCATCGTAGAAATCAATGCGGCACCCGGACTGCGCATGCATTTGAGCCCTTCTTTTGGCAAAGCACGCCCCGTTGGAGAAGCCATTGTTTCCACCATGTTTGCCGAGGGCGACAATGCACGCATACCCGTCGTCGCCGTCGCAGGAACAAACGGTAAGACGACAACAGTACGTCTGACTGCCCACCTGATTAGCACGAGCGGTAAGCGTGTCGGAATGACGAACTCAGACGGCGTATATATCGGTCAGCGCTGTATCGACACGGGTGATTGCAGCGGGCCTCGCAGTGCGCGTAATGTCCTCATGCACCCAGATGTAGACGCAGCGGTGTTCGAGACTGCTCGCGGTGGGATCTTGCGTGAGGGCCTCGCCTTTGATCAATGTGATGTCGCAATCGTCACAAACATTGGCATGGGTGACCACCTGGGCATGAACTTCATCAGCACAGTGGATTCGCTAGCACTAGTCAAGCGCGTGATCGTCCAAAACGTTGCGCCTGGCGGCAGCGCCGTACTCAACGCGGCAGACCCCATGGTTTTAGGGATGGGAGAGGTATGCGCAGGCTCGATCATCTTATTTTCGAGTGACAAACAGTTGCCAGCATTAAATACCCACCGTGCCCAAGGCAAGCGCGTGGTGTTTCTGGATGGTACGCATGTCGTCTGTAGCGAAGCCGGCAAAGAGCATCGAATTCCGCTCAAGGCGATTCCGCTGACCCGCAACGGTACCATCACGTTTCAGACAGAAAATGCGATGGCATCTATTGCTGCTGCGTGGGCACTCGGCCTGGAGTGGAGCATCATTGAAATGGGCTTGGCTACTTTTGTGAACGATGCCCAAACAGCCCCCGGACGCTTCAACGTGTTTGACTACCGAGGTGCAACAATTATCGCTGACTACGGTCACAACCCAGATGCGATTCTGGCCTTAATTCAGGCAATTGAAACTATTCCTGCAAACAAACGCATGGTTGTGATTAGTGGAGCCGGCGATCGCCGCGATGAAGACATCGTTCAGCAAACAGAAATCCTTGGCAAATCCTTCGATCAAGCGATTCTTTATCAAGATCAGTGCCAACGCGGTCGTGAAGACGGCGAAGTATTGGCTCTCTTGCAACTAGGCCTGAAAAACGCTAGCCGCACGAAAGAAATCGTCGAAATTCGCGGCGAATTCACTGCGATTGATGCCGCACTAGCCAAACTCGAGCCCGGCCATCTCTGTTTGATACTAGTTGATCAAGTGCAAGAAGCACTTGATCATCTCGCCAAACGTATCGCTGAAGCTTAACTCTTGCTTTTCTCGGTTGCGCCGGTTGGTGCGAACGGGAAAGCAGAGAATAAGTTTTTGCTTTGTTCAACATAACTATTCATCATGTTTTGCAAAGCCGGCGTTTGCGCGGTCATTAATTGCGTCCAGGCCTCAGGCGAGAACTGATTCGCACCGCCATACAAACCCTTTGACTGCTCGGTCATGCGGTCCTGTACTTCCATGAAGACCTGAATGTTTTTCTCGAGATACGAGCCCATCATCCCCTGCATGGCATGGCCATAAAAACGGATGACCTGCGCAAGCATCGTCGATGAGAACATCGGTACACCACCGCTTTCCTCTTCAAGAATAATTTGCAACAAAATACTTCGTGTCAGGTCTTCAGCTGATTTCGCATCCACGACCTTAAAAGACTCGTTCTCGAGCACTAACTGCTTGACATCCGCTAACGTGATGTAGGTGCTCGTCTGTGTATCGTACAACCGGCGGTTGGGATACTTCTTAATCAATCGCACGGTTGTATCTGCTGCTTCAGTCATTACTTTCCCCAATACTTGTTTTAATTTTTACTACCTTGGGCTTAGCCCATATGCAAACCACCGTTCAAAGAGAAGTCTGCCCCCGTTGAAAACCCTGATTCTTCCGAGGCGATCCAGGCGACGATCGAAGCGATTTCTTCAGGACGTCCCAGACGCTTGACAGGAATAGTCGCCACGATTTTTTCAAGCACATCCGGCCGAATCGCACGAACCATATCGGTACCGATATAACCAGGCGACACGGTATTCACCGTCACGCCTTTGCTCGCAACCTCAAGAGCCAAAGACATTGTAAAACCATGAATACCAGCTTTTGCCGTCGCGTAATTACACTGACCAAACTGGCCTTTTTGACCGTTCACGGAACTGATATTGATGATGCGGCCAAACCCACGATCCGCCATGCCATCGATGACTTGTTTCGTCACGTTAAACAAACTATTCAAGTTTGTATCCATCACGGCGCGCCAGTCATCCGCAGTCATCTTACGAAAAACGCCGTCGCGCGTAATTCCTGCGTTGTTTACCAAGATATCGACCGGACCATGATCGTCGCGTACTTTCTTAAAGGCTGCCGAGCAGGACTCCCAATCGGAAACGTTACCGACCGAGGCGTAAAATGTATAACCCAACGCTGCCTGCTCCTCAATCCATTGCTGATGATCACGGCTCGGGCCGCAACCGGCGATCACAGTCATACCTTCTTTAGACAGTCTTTGACAAATCGCGGTACCGATGCCACCCATACCGCCAGTTACGTAAGCAATCTTTGTACTCATCGTCTTCTCCCTTTGCCGAGATCCTCGGCTTGGCACCACACTAAACTGCTCTGACCTTTACATAGGACCCAGGCGCTGCCTCGATCACGTTGTGCTTTGTGTTGCCTAGCGACTTGGCTGTCTTGACCTTCTTGCCACTGTGGACCGCTAACCATTCATACCAATCGGGCCACCAACTACCGGCTACTTCCGTCGCCTGCGCTTCCCATTTGGCTGGATCGGTATGCGAGGACGTCTCGGTCGCTACCCAGTAATTACGCTTTTTCTTGGCGGGCGGATTAATCACCCCGGCGATATGCCCGGAGGCACCCAGCACAAAACGGTTCTTACCTGAGAATAGCGACATTGAGGCGAACGCAGAACGCCAGGGAACAATATGATCTTCCCGAGAAGCGTAAATATAGGTCGACATACTCAGCTTACGCAGATCGATCCGCTCGCCACAACAGATTAGCTTGTTGGGTGCTCGCAGCTTATTCTCAAGGTAGGTGTTGCGAAAATACCAGGTGAAAAACGGTCCAGGCAGATTCGTACTGTCGCCGTTCCAGAACAGCAAATCAAATGCTGCTGGCGTTTCACCCTTCAAGTAGTTGGAAACAACGTAGTTCCACACTAATTCATTCGGACGCAAAAATGAGAATGTTGCCCCGAGCTCGCGCGCAGACATCAAACCGCCCTGACCAATCTGCTGCTCACGCATCTTGGCGTGTTGCTCATCGACGAAAACACCTAGCGCTCCGGTGTCTTTGAAATCAACCATTGAGGTCAACATGGTTAACGCAGAGACAGGCTGCTCACCCCGCGCAGCTGCAACCGCCAACGCAGTAGCTAGTATCGTGCCACCCACGCAGAAGCCCAGCGCATTGATCTGCTTTTGACCAGAGACTTCACGTGTGACTTCGATCGCTTTAAGAACGCCCTCTTCTAGATAATCATCCCAAGTTGCGCGCTCAATACCATCTTGATCTTTTTCCAAGGGGTTGCGCCACGACATCAGAAAAACCGTAAAGCCTTGCTCTACAGCATGGCGTACAAACGAGTTTTCGGGCTGCAGATCCAAAATATAAAACTTGTTGATGCACGGTGGCACTAATAAGATCGGACGCTGAAATACCGTTGCGGTGCTTGGCGCGTATTGAAGTAGCTGGAAGAAGCGGTTCTGAAATACCACGGCACCCGCCGTGGTTGCCACGTTCTCGCCGACTTGAAACTTTGTTTCATCGGTCTGACTAATACGCCCGCGCTGCACATCGGACAGTAAATTCTTTAAACCCGCGACGAGGCTCTCGCCTCCCGAATCGACGAGAGCGGCCTGCGCATCAGGATTCGTCGCAAAGAAATTAGCAGGGGATAACGCATCGACCCACTGCATCACTGAAAACTGCAAGCGTTCTTTCACCTCAGGTGCTGCATCTGACGACTCGACCATTTTGTCCATCGCATTCGCTGACAAAAGGTATAGGTGCGCCATCATCAAATGCGCCGGACTACTCGCCCAGGCGGGGGCTGCAAAACGCCGGTCTTTAATGGGTGCCAAGTGACCGGTCGCGGCATCCTGAGAAAGCTGCTGCCAACCTTGCATAAAGTCATGCTGAATTTTTGTGAGCGCCTCGGAAGTCACACCGGTTGGGATTTGCCAACCCTCAGGGAAAGGAAAGTTCAATTCAAAATCCTATGGGACGGTATTGGCTTCATTTTGCAGCGCAATAAGAATCGTGCGCTGCAATATGACGATTGTCAATTGGGTGATTTGCTTAGTCCAACCAAACGAGTGTTGCCATGCGCCCCGTCTGACGATCCCTTCGATAGGAAAAGAATTTCTTAGCTCCCTCTTCTGTCAGATCAGTCACGGTACAGCAACCAGCTCGCTCGACTTGCAGGATCCCAAGACGAGATAAGCGCCGCTCAGCCAAACCCGCCAAATCGGCACGCCATTTACCAAGCTCGATTGGATCAACTACGAATAAACCTGTGCTCGGATCCCCATCCTGCCCAAAGGCCTGACGTACGTCTTCGCCAACCTGAAACGCGCGCGCGCCGATGCCGGGGCCAATCCATGCGCGCCAGGCGCAGCCGTCTGTGAGACCCTTGCGCTGCCGCTTATGCTGCAACTGTTCAAACATGGCTTCAAGCACCCCGCCCGCTAAACCTTTCCAACCAGCATGGGCCGCGCCCACGACGCTTCCTGTCTCATCTGCAATGACGACAGATAGACAATCGGCAGTCAGCACTGCCAGCACACGCCCGGATTGGGACGTCACACTCGCGTCTGCGTGCGGTGCTGCGTCCTGCTCCTGGCACTGTGTGGGGTCATCGGCATCAATCACCCGAACCCCATGTACCTGATTGAGCCAAACCGGATCAGATGGCAACAACCCACGCAGGATCTGTCGATTCTTTTGAACAACCTCTGGAACATCCCCCGCGCCTAAGCCTAGATTGAAGTTGTCATAAGGAGCACGTCCCACCCCACCTGCCCTTGTTGTGCAAAACATTTGCACCCCTGTCCACGGGGTGCGTGGCAAAACAAGCTGCAAATCGGGGGCTACTTTTATTTCCACTGGATCCCCTCGAGCACCTTTTCCATATCCTCTGGAACCGGCGCAACAAAAGACATTTCAGTGTCTGTACTCGGATCATCAAACCGCAAGCGATACGCATGTAGCATTTGCCGATGTGCGTCACCGAGCACCCGGCCGCCGTACTGGGTATCTCCGAGTAAAGGATGCCCAAGACTCGCTAAGTGGACCCGGATCTGGTGGGTGCGGCCGGTCTCCAGGCGACAACTCACTTCTGAAATATTGGAATCCATATATTCGCCACCGCGTAACAAGCTGTAGTGAGTAATAGCAGCTTTGGGTGCGTTGGGACGCTCGACCGACATGCGCACTGGCACACGTGGATCGCGTCCGATGGGGCGATCCACGGTTCCGGCGCTCAACATACGGCCGTGGGCCAAGGCCAGATATTCTCTCCCCATGGTGCGGGCCTGCAATTGCCGCACTAAGTGTGTCTGAGCCACCTCATTACGGGCGACAACGAGCAAACCAGAGGTATCCTTATCCAGTCGGTGCACGATGCCGGCACGCGCCACATGCGCCAGTTCCGGGTAACGGTAGAGTAAGCCGTTAAGCAGCGTACCGCCCCAGTTACCAGCACCCGGATGGGTCACAAGGCCGACTGGCTTGTTCACGACCACCCAATCGGGGCTCTCGCCCATAATCTCAAAATCGATCTTCTCAGGCGTAAAGGCTTGATCTTCAGGGGACTCCTGCTCATAGACCGTAATCAAGTCGTCTTCATGCAAGGTCTGACGAATCTTGGCCGGCTTGCCATTCACCAGCACATGGCCGCGCTCAATCCAGGTTTGCAACCGACTGCGTGAGTGGCGCGGAACAAGCTGCGCCAGCACCTTATCTAGCCGCTCTAGAGCTTGGTTATCAGTGACCCGGAACAGCTGGGGTTCGTCGTCGGGTAGACCATCATCAGAAATAGGCGTATCGGGCATTGGGACTCGTCTTATAATCAGCAGAGAATGCTAACACCAAGGATCATTTTGTGATGGGTCTGCCCACTTTTTCTTTGCTCTGGACCTCGCGGGCCACCGCCTTACTCAGCCGCTTATTGCTGGCATTAGCTGTGGTTACGCTTGCTGGCTGCGGCTCGACCCAGCCTGAATATGATCCCACCTCAAACTGGAACGCTGAACGCTTATTCCAGGACGGCAAAACCGAAATGAACAGCGCCAACTGGCGAGTCGCAAAAGAACGCTTTTTGGCGATTGAATCACGCTTCCCTTTTGGTGTTTACGCGCAACAATCGCTTATTAACCTGGCTTACTGTTACTGGAAAGACAAAGAACCCGAACTTGCCCTCGCAACCCTAGGCAGATTCCAGCAGCAATACCCAGGCAGTCCAGTGACGGACTATGCGCTGTATCTCAAGGGTCTGATTAACTTCACACCGCCAAGCGCCGCCTTCTCATCGATTACCGGCCAAAAACCAGGTGAGCGTGATCCACGCGCATTGCGTCAGTCGTACGCTGCGTTTAACGAACTCATCACTCTATTCCCCGACAGCCGTTACACGCCTGATGCACGTAAGCGCATGGCGTGGCTCGTTGGCACGATGGCGGAAAACGAAGCCGCTGTTGCGCGCTTCTACTACGAACGGTACGCCTACGTTGCTGCGATCAATCGCGCACAAACTGTCATCACAGACTTCCAAGGCGTCCCTTCAGCCGAGGTCGCACTCTACGTGATGATGAAGTCCTACGAAAAGCTAGGCATGAAAGACATGCGCGACGACGCAGAGCGTGTGTTGTTACAAAACTTCCCGAAGACTAAGTTAATTAGCGAAGGTTTCCCAGATCGCTACAGCGTCTGGAATCCACTACGCCTGTTTTAAGGCCAAGAACTCGACCGCCTCTTCAAGTACGCGGGTACGCGTAAACGGCGGCAACCCGCGCCAGAGTTGCTTGCCATAGGGCTTGTCGACTAGGCGCGTATCTCCGACCATCAAGACCCCCCAGTCCGTCTCACTGCGAATCAAACGTCCTGCCCCTTGCTTAAGTGCAATGGCAGCCTCGGGCAATTGGTATTCCATGAAAGGATTGCCGCCGCGGGTGCGACACGCACGCAAGCGTGCCTCAAGTACCGGGTCATCAGGTGGGGCAAACGGCAGTTTATCGATAGCCACCAGCGTGAGGCGATCGCCCGCCACATCGATGCCTTCCCAAAAACTTGCACTGCCCACCAACACCGCATGGTCGAGTGTTCGAAATCGCTCTAGTAGATCGCGTCGCGTACCGTTACCCTGGCGCATGATGGGCCAGCTCAAGCCCACACGATCATAGGCGTCAGCCAACAAGGCCGCCACGCGTTCGACCGCTCGTAAGGTTGTACATAGAACCAACGCACCACCCTGACTCGCCTGAATAAGTGGCATCAGTTGCTCAACGAAAGCTGGCAAGAACTCTGACGACTGTGGTGCAGGTAGGCTCTGCGGTACGAACAGCATCGCTTGCTTGGCATAGTCGAAGGGAGACTCCATTCGCACTGTCTCAGCGTTCTGTAAACCAAGCCTCTCGGTGAAATGAGAAAAGTCACCATGTACCGACAAGGTTGCTGAGGTAAAAATCCAGGCCTGTCCACCTTGGCGGTAACGAGAAAAGGCTTCCGCCACAGACAAGGGCGCCGCGTGCAGCCGCACATGATGAAGACCCAACTCAATCCAGCGAACGATTTGATGCAGATCTTGAGCGTCAGAGCGCACGCCTCTTGCAGGTTGCCCCCACTCAGCTAATCGCTCAGCCAACTCACGTGCCGTACGCGCAGCGGTCGCAAGATCGGGATGTTTCTCTTCAACACTTGAAAGCAACTGACCCACCGCATCAAGCGAAGTCTGCAACGCATCGCGGGCGATATCAAACGCTGCAGGCTCGGGAAACGCCTCGAACGTCACGCGACGTGAAGGCATGTTCTCTAGCGCAGCACAACTCAACCGCAACTCACGCGTAGCTTGCTCAAGCGCGCGCGCCTGCTCAGACCAGTTCGTAAGTTCACGTGCGTGAGCCAAGCCTGCAGTCTCAATCAAACGCCCCAAATCCAGCAATTGATGGGTCGACACACTCGAGCCTAAAAAACGTGTCGCCGTGTCGGGCAACTGATGGGCTTCATCAAATACGACCGTATCGGCCGCAGGCAATAAATCGGTGACACCCTCTTCGCGCAGCATCAGATCCGCCATGAATAAGGCGTGGTTGATCACAACGACATCGGCTTCCTGTGCTTGGCGACGCGCCCTCAATACAAAACAATCGCGCACATTGGGGCAATCTTGACCCAGGCAGTTCTCGCGTGTGGAGGTCACCCGCTGCCAGATTTCTGCATCCTCCGGCACGCTCGGCAGATCAGCCCGGTCGCCCGTGGCGCTTTGCTGGGCAAACGTCTGAATATTACGCAACTGATGCACTTCGCCGCGGGATTTGAGTGCCCGGTCCTCGCCCTGAAGTCGCTCAAGGTGATAGTGACACACATAATTGCCCCGCCCTTTGAGCAAAGCAATTGTGGTCGGGATACTAAGCGCTTCGCGCACCCGAGGAAGATCCCGAGAAAACAATTGATCCTGCAAGGTACGCGTGCCTGTTGACACTAAGACTTTACCGCCGCCAAGCAGCGCTGGCACTAAATACGCCCAGGTCTTGCCTGTACCGGTACCTGCCTCGGCAATCAAGGTCGAGCGCTCTGCAATCGTGCGTTCAACGGCCTGCGCAAGCTCAATTTGTGTCGTCCGGACACGAAATCCTGGTGACATCGCCGCAAGCGGCCCATCTAAGGAAAAAATCTCGGAAATCAGGGGTTCTTGCATATCAAATACCAACGAAGCATGGCGGATCATACCGCTTGAACGGAGGACAATCTCCACATGTGGCAAAATCATCCGCTTGTCGCCTTACAAGAAGCGTTTGATCAAATGAGTGATTTAAGTACTGCCACATCAGACACCGAACTGCGCATCATTGCCCAGCTCGCAGAAGAGTTAAGTGTTCGTCCACAACAAGTCGCAGCCGTCATTGACCTGCTGAAAGACGGCGCAACCGTGCCGTTTATTGCGCGCTATCGTAAGGAAGCCACGGGCGGGCTTGACGACACTGTGCTGCGTAACCTGGACACGCGTCTGCTGTACTTGCGCGACCTCGAAGATCGGCGTGCAACGATTTTGAGCTCAATCACCGAACAAAATAAACTGACACCAGAACTCGAACTGGCCATCAAGCAAGCCGACACCAAACAGCGCCTAGAAGATCTCTATGCGCCGTTTAAGGTCAAACGTCGCACGCGTGCGCAAATCGCCCGAGAAGCGGGGCTAGAGCCTTTGGCAGACGGCATTCTGGCCGACTTGCAATGCGATCCGCTGGCGCTAGCCGCACAATATTTGAATGCAGAGGCTGGCATCACCGAGCCGAAAGCTGCGCTCGATGGTGCCCGCGATATTCTGGCCGAGCGTTATGCAGAAAATGCCGATCTCTTGGCGGACATGCGCAACCATCTCTGGACACAAGGTTATTTGTATTCAAAAGTAGCTGACGGCAAGGAAGCCGAAGGCGCAAACTTTCGTGACTGGTTTGACTTTAATGAACCGCTTCGCACCCTCCCCTCGCATCGTATTCTTGCCATGTTGCGTGGACGTCAACAAGGTGCGCTTGAACTACGCATTGGCATAGAAGCGTCGCAAGACATTCTCGTACCGCACCCTTGCGTAGAACGGGTGGCACGGTTCTTAGAGCTCGGAAAAGGCTTGTTTGATGCAGCCCCAACGCCACGCGGAAAATGGCTCGCCGATGTTGCGCGCTGGACGTGGCGCGTCAAGCTGCTCACGATGTTTGAAACAGAAATGCTGACACGCCTGCGTGAAACCGCTGAAGCGGAAGCCATTCGCGTGTTTGCCGCAAACCTCAAAGACCTGTTGCTGGCTGCGCCAGCGGGCCCTAAAGCCGTGCTTGGGCTCGACCCTGGCATTCGTACAGGCGTGAAAGTTGCCGCAATCGATCACACCGGCAAACTCGTTGAAACAGCCACCATTTATCCCTTTGAACCGCGCCGTGATCGCGTGGGGTCGCTGACGACGCTTGCCACAATCGCGCGCCGTCACAAGATTGAACTGGTCGCCATCGGCAACGGCACCGCTTCACGCGAAACTGAAAAGCTCGTCGCAGACCTGATGGCCGCGCAACCCGATTTAAAGCTGACACGCGTCGTGGTCTCAGAAGCTGGAGCCTCGGTCTATTCAGCGTCCGAGTTGGCCGCACTTGAATTCCCCGACCTGGACGTGAGCTTGCGGGGTGCAGCCTCGATTGCACGTCGTCTGCAAGACCCCCTCGCAGAACTCGTAAAGATCGAGCCGAAAGCGATTGGAGTCGGCCAATACCAACACGACCTCAACCAGCGCGAGTTAGCTCGGTCGCTCGATGCCGTTGTTGAGGACTGCGTGAATGCTGTCGGCGTCGATGTAAACACCGCTTCTGCAGCGCTCTTGACGCGCGTGTCTGGGCTTAACAGCACCTTAGCGAAAAACATCGTCTCGTATCGTGACGCCAAAGGTGTCTTCCCAAACCGTAGCGCACTCAAAGAAGTCCCGCGCTTCGGTGAAAAAGCCTTTGAGCAGGCAGCGGGTTTCCTGAAGATTCCAAATGGCGACAATCCGCTAGACGCCTCTTCTGTCCACCCAGAAGCTTATCCGGTCGTTGAGCGGATTTTGAAGAAAATCGCTGCAGACATGAAGGAAGTCATTGGTAACCGCGAGAAGCTAAAAGGTCTTTCGCCTTCGGAATTCACCGATGAACGGTTTGGTGTGCCGACTGTACGCGATATTTTGCTAGAACTAGAAAAACCCGGCCGTGATCCGCGTCCCGAGTTCAAAACAGCGACCTTTAAAGAAGGTGTTGAAACACTTAACGATCTATTACCTGGCATGCTGCTTGAAGGGGTCGTCACAAACGTCGCAAACTTCGGCGCATTTGTGGATATCGGCGTGCATCAAGATGGCTTAGTCCATATCTCGGCGCTTGCAGAAAAGTTTGTCTCTGACCCGCGTGATGTTGTGCGTGTTGGCCAGACAGTGCAAGTTCGGGTGCAGGAAGTCGATATTCCGCGCAAGCGCATTGCACTCACGATGCGCTTGAATGATGAGACTCCACCCCCACGCACCGCTGGAAGTGCGCCCGCCTCTAGCAATCGTTCTGGTGGCGGACAAGCTGCGGGCAAGCAAAATAAAGGTGCTGCACCAGAACCGCTTGGGCAAGGTGCGATGGCTGCTGCGTTTGCTAAGTTGAAGCGGTAAGGCCTAAGCCAAGGGGATCCGGAAAGAAAACTTGACGCC
>CAMCWG010000001.1 GCA_945882005.1 Bordetella parapertussis | reverse complement strand
CTCAGGAAGTGATTTGTATGGAAGGGATGCCCTACCAACAGACACGAATTCCCCAACAAAAATATCATAGTCATAAAAGTTTTTTAGTTTTTTGGCTGTTTTATCCGAAATTAATTGCGGTGAGAATATTAAGGCCATCGTCAGCGCGTATTGCGGTAGTGCGCAACGGAACGAGCAGATAATAAGTGCGTCGGGGTAAAGAGCGAGTTCCTTGTTAATTTCTGTCATAGCGCTGGTCATTTCAGCTCTTTGATCGTTTAGCTTTTTGACCCCAATTGCGGTTACCAACACCGAATGCGTGACCATAATAGTCACTATCGTCACAAATAGAAGCTTGGTTGCGGGTAACTTAGGCTTAATAAACAACGCTAGCCACGCTAACAAGATGAGGGGGATAGGTAGGACAGCAACCATATAGTGCGCACCTGGATGCTTTAAGACTAGTCCAGTTTGTAGAAGGACTATTATTATCAGGACGAGTGGCCCTTGAATCGGTGCTACAGATCTTTTGATTGTGGATTGTGTGATGACCGAAATGGTCAATACGATCGCGATCACGAACAAAGGAAACCATACAAATAAGCTGTGTAAGTTCGCAGGAATACTTGCAAGATTAATAAACCCCGCACCGCCGCTGCCGTGAATCCCAGAGTTTGAGACTAAGCCCGTTACCCAACCAACGAAGCGATCAATATTGGGTAATGCTGGAGTTATCAGCAATAAAAAGACTAATAAGCTAGCGATAACACCGATACATCGCTCTTTGCCTTTCGGCAAAAGGGCAAATAGAAGCACCATCGGAACAAAAGTAATTTTGACCGCTAATCCAAGCGCAAAGGTGGCTCCAACTAGCCTGCTTGGGACAGTTGGCGCCGATTCGGTTGTGTTTGTAGACCGAAAAATACGTGACGATAAGAGCCCAAGCAAGATCAGGCTACAAAAAATCAAAACGGCTTCGGGTGCTGGGTAGGCTGCCTTTGGCGCCATGACCGTGAAGCACAGCAGGGAAAGTTGGCAAAACATCCCTAGGTAAATCTTGCCAGACGCGTCCGAGATTCGTCGTCCAAAAAAAGTAAGCGCGTATAGATTGAGAGCTAGCAGTAGTACCGCCATATCAAAAAGATAGGACTCGGGATCCGACATCACCGAATCAACAAAGTCTAATGAGCTACCGGTTAATAATCTTGTAAAGAGCCAGCGGATGAATATTGTCAGTGTAAAGAGAAGCTGCAGCGGTGTACCGGGATGATCTATGTGATACGGGGGATACCCCTCAAGAATGAGGAGCCCATTAAATAAATAAGCGTAAGCTGGATCTTGATCGTACCCGGGTGAACCGGAATGAAGCGGGAAGGCTGCTTTAAGAAAAAAGAAATCCAGTACTGCCAACATGAGTGGCACGAGCAACAACGCAAACATCTGATGATTTTTTTTTAGCACGAAAAATTGGCCTAGCTACAAGCAAAGTGAGGCGTATCAAAATCAAATAAATTTGATGCGTTTGGCTGCGAAGGCAACCATCTTTAATAAGAGCCAGCCATGGCTCCACCGGGAAATGTTTGTCTCACCGTAGCGCCTCGCGCGATAGCGAACTGGAACTTCCATGATCTTTAGGTTGAGCTTTGCCGCACCAAAGAGGAGATCAAAGTCACCGAAGGGATCAAAATCGCCGAAATAAGCCCTATTATCTGCGATTCGGCGGTAGTCTTGGCGCCAAAGAACTTTTGTCCCACAAAGGGTATCTCTGATCGGTTGCCCAAGTAGCCAGCTGAACGCCCAGGAAAAAAACTTGTTCCCGATGAGGTTTGCGAAGCGCATCGCATCACCTTCCATTGGATAAACGAGCCGAACACCATTCACAAATTCTGCAGATCCGTTGGCCATAATATCGTAGAACCGTGGCAGATCTTCGGGTGGAACGGTAATGTCTGCATCGAGAATCATCAAAATATCGCCAGTCGCAGCATCAAACCCTGTACGTACTGCGTCGCCTTTCCCTCGTCCGGGCTGCTTCAGTAGCTTGCAGTTCCGACTTGGAATGGTGGCGATTGCCCGCTCAATCGCCGCGTAAGTGTCATCTGTCGAGTTCCCTTCGACAAAAATAATCTCTGTGCCAGATCCCATCTCGGGGATGCGAGAAATTAACTCATCGATGTGGCCAGACTCATTCCGTGCAGCAACGATAACAGAAACCGAAGGATTCACTTTGCGCAACTTGCCGGCGGGTCGCGCAATGACAAAATTTGCCATCGAGCACAGACGGAACGGCCAGATTTTGGCCAGGTAACGATTGCACCAGTCAGAGAAATAAGGGATCTTGACTGGGCAGATAACATCAGACCACGACCGCAGTGGTTCGAACTTCGATATTTCGAGCAAGTTACGTACGTCCTGCGGAGTCAGCCAATTTTGAGCGAGCCTTGGGCTGGCGGCACCAAGCTGCTGAGCGATAGTGAGCGGAATATTCCAAAGGTGACTATAAAAATTCAGGATGATCCGTGTGTGCGGTCCGCATAATGGCTGGATAGACTCAAGTACCGTTTGAACATCCCATAGCTCATTGACGAGATCAGACAAGACTATGTAGTCAAATATCTTATCTCGCAAATGAAGTTCACTCGCATCTGCAGTAATGAATTCAATAGAAGGATGATTGACTCTCGCTTCTACGATGGCGGGCGAGCTAAAGTCAACACCTGTACCGGCGCTCGGAGACAATGATGCGAGTAAGTCCCCACGTCCGCAGCCCAGCTCAAGTACCTTCGATCCAGCTGGAATTAGATACTGGTAGGTGTCTCGAATCTTCTTACGATAGTATTCAGATGCACTGCGCTGCGGTGCTGCATTAAGCAAATCCCAATGTCGAATTCGAGTCTGCTGAAATTCGGTGGCTTCTAGTTCAAAAGTGTTCATTTCTTGGGTGAGCCAGTTTGTAGGAACTTAGAGGATTTGTGTAGAGGGCGCTTTGGGACAGATGCGATGTCGTAACCCAAAAACTGCAGAATGAGTTGAATACCTACTAAAAGTGGCATCGCAGCAAGCATCACAGTGCCCGCGGGCGTAGAAGTGCCAAGATTTGCCGAGGCAAGCCAGTGATAAAGGCCGAACGAAATACCAAATATCGCTAGCAACAATCCAATGATAAGTTCGACAGACGCAAGTGAAAGGTCACGCAAATAATAATTGTAGAAAATACGCTTTCCAAAATTCTTAGCGTGTTTGCCCAGAAATTCCGCAATAACTGCGGACACCTTTAGGTGACTAGTTTCATCTTCATATTTGGCTTCCATGGGAATATCAACAACAACCGCACGCAAGGTATTAAGTCGAAACAACATATCCGTTTCAAAAAAATACCTGTTACTGATCTTCTTAAAAGGCAAGCGTCGACATACATCTGCGTGGATTGCGGTGTATCCGTTAGTGGGATCAAAAAGATTCCAATACCCCGACGAAAGCTTCGTCAGAAATGACAGCACCGCATTTCCGAACAGCCTCAGTTTTGGCATTTGGCTGACCAACTCAAGATCGAAGAAGCGGTTGCCTTTTGTGTAGTCTGCTTCGCCGGACAAAATTGGCTCAATAAATGCGGGAATAAGCTGAGGATCCATCTGCCCATCGCCATCAATCTTGATGATGATGTCCGCTCCGTCGTCAAGCGCGGCTTGGTAACCGACCATTACTGCTCCACCGACGCCTAGATTTTGCTGATTGAATAGCACAACGACTCGCGGGTTAGCGACCTGTTGTTGAACGAACTTACCCGAATCATCTGGGCAGGCATCGTCCACTATGTATATTGCGCTAACAAATTCCGGGATTTTGGAAATCACGTCGACAATATGACGCGTTACCCTGAAGCAAGGTATCACGACTGCAATAGTCGGGACCGGGCTCGAATGCACCAAAGTGGATTTCCTTATTTCTAAATCTAGGTTAAAAATTGATGGCGAAATGTTAGCCGTTTGATAAGTTTATGCTAAGTGCAAATGATATGGACAGACAAAGTTCTAGTCGAGCATGTTTAATCTGCTCTCAAAAACTACTGGGTGGAGTTCAGAAGTGGCATTTTAAGTGCCAAAGGTGTTCGTATGAGTCAGCGGACTTAGAGCCAAACATTAACGAAGCTGAATTAAGCGCAACTTTGAACGAGATTTCGAGGGAGAGAAGTCTTAAGGAGCTGAGGTCTGCCAATTTCGCGGTACTTCTTGAGAAACTAAAAGCGCTCAGGCCAAGTGGTGGGTCTTTGCTCGAAGTAGGCAGTGCTCACGGATGGTTTTTAGAGCAAACCGCACCGTATTTTTCTGCCTTGGGCATTGAGCCAGATAATGGGATGTATGCCTTGTCTAAGGGCCATGGCGTTAATGTGCGTCATGGGTATTTCCCCGATGCGCTGGCGTCCAACGAATGTTTTCACGTGATCGTCTTTAATGATGTGTTAGAGCACATCCCGCATGTCGATCAAGCCTTGGAGGCCTGTGCAAGACATTTGAGGTCTGACGGTTTGCTATTGGTTAATTTGCCAAACAGTAGTGGTTTCTTTTACAAAGCTTCGAAACTACTGTGTCGCCTGGGCGCACATAGTTATTTTGAGCGGATGTGGCAAAAAGATATGCCTTCGCCGCATTTACATTATTTCAATAAGAAAAATTTGCATCTATTCTTGGAATCAAAGCAATTTAGTGTGATCGACTCGGGCAACTTGGAAGTAATCCGAGCAAAAGGACTGTTTGGTCGGCTTAGTTATGCAAACGAGAACTCTTTGATAAAAAATATACTGCTGTATGTAATGATCCTTGCGTTTCTGCCGCTATTAAGGCTGTTTCCGTCAGACATACATTACGTTATCGCGCAGAAAGGTACGCAACAGTAATTGGCCAGCTTGCCGAACGCACCGATTCGCTATTGAACGTGTTCTATTTTTTCAATTGTCCGGTCGGGGGATCGTTGGATCTTAAAAATACCAGAATTTATATTTGTAGATCCTGGCACAAATAAGGTTCCGGAGTGACTCCAGAATTGATTGTCTCCGCGATATAGCGCGAGGTGGGAGAAATTCTTAATCAATTCACTAAGTTGCGTGTCACACGTCCAAACATCAGATGGCGAGTATTTCTTGCCTACGCTCCAACACCACTCCATTGACGACGTGTAAGGCAACATAGCGTAATAAAACATGACGCGCTCAAGACCGTTCGAATTCTGGGCAATAAAATAAATCTTGTCATTAGGATTCATGTGAGGCTTTGCGCCGGCAGCAAAGTTTTCTATTTTGACTCTAAGGTCTTGGTCTGGGCCGTCGGAGCGAATACCGTAGGCCTCTTTATAAAATTGCTTTGGAGCTAGGACAAGACACGATGCAGTGATGGCACTGACCAAGAGGAGGGCTGGTGATGTGCGCTGACAAGCCGAGATCTTGCTCATCCAAAGCCCAAATACAACGAGTAGCCAAGCGAGTAGATAGGTCGATAGATATCTTTCGAACGATGCAAGCCGAACACCTTCGTACTCAGTGAAGATAATTAGGTACGTTACAAACAGAACTGCTGCGTAGCCTAGGGCTCCGGCAGAAATAACAAACATATTTAATAGGTTTAGCTTACGCCTCGTTCGGTCCGCAAATATTGCGTAGCTAAAACCGATAACAGCCAAGAGGATAAAGGTCAAAAGAATCGATGGACGCAGTTGTCCGAACCACTCGTTGATTTGCAAATAACCAGATTTAAAAATGCGCTGGGTGAGTTCGTTAAGGGTTTGGTTGATCCGTGACTGCCAAGCTGGCGCTAATAAATCCGTTAACGAGGGGAGAGCAATTTTTCGGGCAGCATCAATACTAGTGACGTACCAGCTCCATGACTTAAGTGCACCGACAATGACAATAATCGTTGCCAGCAGAGCGAACAAAGCATCCCTTGGTATGCCCAAACCGTTTTTTGGAGACTGATCTCTGATATCTTTTTGTCGTGACCCGATTAGCAGTGTGATGATCAATATTGTCACTGAGATTGCAACAAAGACGACCGCGATTTCTTTGATTAAAACGAGCGCGCAAGCACTTACGATAAAGACAGCCAATTGGACATAACTCAAAGGTTTTTGGATGCTTAAGGCGATAGTCAGGCAAGCCGCAAAGGTGACGCCTAGCAGAGCGTCCGAGTAAATGGAGGCGTAGCTGTAGCCGAAATAGAATAGAAAGCTACAGCTTAAGATGAAGGTCAAGCTCGCATAGCGGCTTCGCGATACTAGCGAGCCTGCTACGCAAAGCAAGCCTGTCAAAATCCAAAAAATTTGTGCATACAGAACGATTTTTTCTGACCAACCAAGAAACCGCAAGAAATAGTAATGAAACAATTGCTGCAGCGGTGGATAGTTTTTGAAAAAAATTGGTGAGTCTTTTTCAAAAAGTGCGTTGGTTGTGTAGATAATTTTGGTACTACTCGCCCAGAATGAGAACTCATCCCAGAGGGTGAACTTAAAGTTTGGTGAAATAGAAACAAACAAGGCAATAAATGGAACGCAGCAGACGAGACCGCTGAGCGTTGGCATAGGGATCCGTCGATCTCGGATGTACCCCCATAGCTGAACAGCAAATAGTGCGATACCTGTTGCACAAATGACGAGCGTGCCGATCTTTAATACGCCAAGCAGGCCACAAAAAAACAAACTAAGTGCGAGGATACAGCAGGTTATAAAGGGTGCACGAAAACGACCGATCTCTTTATGCGCGCCAAACGTCAAGCAGAACCCTGCAAACGAAAGTATCAGTGCAAGTGGCTTGATGAGTTCCATTACCAGGGGCTTCCGTTGTCGCTTAATGAATGGTCAAGACTGCTCACTCGGCGAGCATCGCCTCAAGTTGAGAAACGCAGTGCTCTTTGGACAGATGCTCGATCGCGTATTGTTTCCCGCAATTGCCAATCTCTCCAAAGTCATTTTGCTGGCTCATCAGTGTTTCGATAGCGCGTAGGCATGCCGAGGGATCGGCTGAGTTTGCGACAACGCCACATTTGGCAGCTTCAAATAATGCAAAGCCATCGCTCGCTTCTTGCAGAAAGGCTGCTACGGGTAAGCCAGCTGCCATGTGACCGAGAATCTTTCCGGGTACGACAGGTGTCTTATTTTGTGGACTTAAACACACTAAGCCGATGCTGCAAATTCTTAGTAAGTCTGGATATGCTTCGCGTGATACGAAGCCTTCAAAGCGGACGTTACTAAGCTTCTTAGCTTCGGCGATTGCTTGCAGCCGAGGCCTCTCTTTGCCATCCCCGACAATTAGAAATAACAAATCCGAGTGGGCTTGCATTTTTTCTGCAAGTTCCAGAACCAAGTCAAGATATTGGGACGGACCTATGACACCAGCGAAGACTGCAATGTGTTTGTGCTGAATAGACCACTTTGCGCGAAAATCAATGGCTGGTGCTGTATCGCTGTGATGCTCGATATCAACCCAGTTATGCAAAATACGCAGTTTGGTTGCAACTGTTGGATACGACTTTGCCAAAACTTCACGATTGCCTTCAGAATGGACAGTCACGATATCTGCGGTTCGGTAGGCCAGGCGTTCGAGCCATTGAAAGAATTTAATTTGGAGTGGACTTCGAAGTATTCCCAGATCAATAGCGTTTTGCGGGAATAAATCCTGCACATTCAAAATATTTTTGACGCCTTTGCGGCGCAACCAGCTACCTACGAGAGCCAAAGGTAAAGGTGGGCTATAGACAATCACTGCATCTGGCTTGACGCGATAGGTTCGTAGCTTAAGGAGAAACTGCAAAGGCATGAACAGCTGGGAAAGCCCCCGTACAACATAGTTCACATTATGGTGCGGAAGCGTTTTGACGCGAATGACCGTTATGCCATCCTCAACCGTGAGTTCATCGAAGATCTTTTTCTCTACGCTTTGATCTAGGTTGTATTCTGGCCACGTCGTAATAACACTAACGGAATGCCCTCGATGTTGTAGTTCTTGAGCCAGCTCCAGCATCAAATGTGAGGCTGAACGAATCTCTGGCGGGTAAGAGTCGGTGACGAGAAGAATATTCAAGATGAGCGTGGATTAGACAGAGACTACGTGAGCTGTGGCTAATGCACGCTCAATAGCAAAGATTGTTGCCATGGTTGAGAACGCGTCTGCTGTCGGGACAGTCGGTTGGGTCTCTCCGCGCGCACACTCCACAAAGCTTCGCAACTCTTCGGTGTAACCCATTTCTTGTCCACGAGTTTTAAAGGTATCCACTTTGCCGTTTTGGTGGAGTGCACTGACCCGGAAGTCGCTTGAGGTAATGGTTTTGCCATCAAAAAACATCTCGATGGATTCGCGCGAGTAAGCCTTGTCGCCGGAGGCAGAGTAAATCATCGTGCCGACCGAGCCATCTGTCAGTTTGAAGCTAACAGCAATATTGTCGTTATTAACAACAGAGCGGTTATCACCCGATACCCGCTCGGCGGACACTCTTGTAATGTGAGTATTGGTCAGGCATTGAATGAAATCGATGAAGTGAGACATCTCACCGACTATACGGCTGCGGCCCTGCTCTTCAGAGTGTACCCAGTGTGTTGCAGGGATAAAGCCAGTGTTGACTCGCAACTGCAAGACCATCGGACTTTGGCGTGCACTCAACCATTTTTGCATCTGGAGAGTGTGTGGAGAGAAACGTCGATTGTGTCCAACGAACAGCAAGGGTATTGTTTCGGACTTGGCGGCGAGCTCTCTAAGTGCTACAAGTTCTTCTTCAGTTGTGCAGAGAGGTTTTTCGATGAACAGGGCTTTGCCATGACGAATCGCATCACTGACTAAGCGCGCATGTTGACTGTGCGGGGTCAGTCCGATGACCGCTTTTATCGCTTCGTTTTGCCAAACCGAATTAGGGTCAGTCGCCTGTTGAGCAAAGCCGAATTTAGCGGCGCTATGCTCAACGCTTGCTCCAGATCCAGTTACCAGGGTATCAAGGCTCACGTTTGGCAGCGACTTGAGCGCTGGTAGCAGTAGTGCTTTACCAAATAGCCCTGCGCCAATGACTCCAATATGTAGCTGCTGATTATTCGAAGCAGCTAGTGTCACGCGAGTAACTGGTAGTGCACGCTTAATGACAGCATCTTGAGGATATTCGAGCAATACGCCGATGGGTTGGCCGAGTACGCCGGCGATGAGCTGTCGGTAAACGTTTTCTGCCTGTTCGATACCAAACCGATGCGTGATCAAAGGTTGGACGTTGATCTTTTGTGCAGCAATTAAGCGAAGGAACTCTTGTAGATTCCGCTTTTGTGTCCAGCGCACATCACCAATAGGTAAATCCGTACCTTCAATTTCGTATAGCGGATCAAGCGAACCGGGGCCTGCCGCTTTGGAGACGATGATGTCGACTTCTTTTTGCCAAAGTTCGTTGCGGTCAGGATGAATATCGGCTGTACCCACCACCACGATCCTGCCCTTTGGTCGACAGAGTTGAATCGCCTGGTCAACCGGGCCGCGATCTTTAGTGGATGCGGTAATAATGACCGCGTCAACGCCAAAGCCGGCGGACACGTGATTGCTCAGCCGCGTAAGTTCTTCGGTATCAGAGGTAACCGCGTTGAAGCCGAAAGTTTTAGCGAGCGCTACTTTGTCAGCCGAGGGATCAATGGCGATCACTTCGCAGCCGTATGCTCGCAGTATTTGAATGGTCAACAAACCAAGCAAACCTAGACCCATCACGACAACATTTGAGCCGAAACTTAAGTTTGCGCTACGCACCCCATGCAACGCGATAATCCCCAGCATCCCGAACGAAGCTTCAGCATCGCTGACATTACCCGGGATTTTGCAAGCCAGATTTACCGGGATTGCAGTGAATTCAGCATGCGAGGCGAAGCCTTGGCCAACGCACGCTACGCGGTCGCCCGGTGCGAATTCAGTCGCTGCGTTACCGCACTCTTCAATGACACCTGCTGCGCTATAACCTAAGGGCGTGGGCGTATCTAAACGCCCCATCGCTTCTTGCCAAGTTTTGATTAAACCTTCTTTTTTTGCCTTATCCCAGGCGCGGCGAACTAAGTCTGGTCGTGAGGCTGCTTTGCCTAGCAAGGACTTACGACCCAGTTCGATCGTAGAGCGTTCTGTACCAAGACTAATCAGTGAATGTGTATTGCGAACCAGAATACGTTTACTGCCGCACTGCGGGACGGGCACATCGCGAAGTGTTACCTCGCCCGTCTTATAGCTTTGGATGACTTGTTTCATCCGCGGTCGGCGCCTTGGCGCAAGACGTAGTTTTTGACTGCGGAAGACATCCCAGGAGGGAATTCAGCATCACGCTTTATGTCATCCCAATGATCGTTGAACCACTGTATTGTTGTGCGAAGACCATCTTCAAAGGTGGTCTTCGGGTCATAGCCTAACAGTTCGCGGGCACGGTCGACGCTGGCAAGCAGGCGTGATTTTGTGTCCCATTTGCGGCGATCTGTGTAGAGCAAGCCAGCTTTATTCCCGGTCAATTCGTTGACCATTTCGGCCATTTGAACGATTTCAATCTCTCTTGCAGAGGCAATGTTCATTTCTGCGCCAATAGCAGCTTCGGCAATACCTGAGCGTAATAGCGCATCAACGATGTCTTCAACATAGGTGAAGTCTCGCGTCATTTTCCCGTCGCCAGTAATTGGCAGAGGCTGACCCTTCATCGCCCAATAAATGAAATTCGGAATTACGTTTCGGTACTGCCCTGGAACTTCACCTGGCCCGTAAGAGTTAAAGAAACGGGTTTTGACTATTGGCAGGCCGTAATGGTGCCAGTAAAAGTTGCAGTAGAGCTCCCCTGCCATTTTTGAGATTTGGTAGGGCGTTGTCAGGTGCATGGACATGAACTCTTCTTTCAGCGGTAGCGGTGCAGCCGCTCCGTAAATCGCGCATCCAGATCCTGCATAAACGAAGCGTTGAAGTCCGCCCTGTAAGACTGCATATTCGAGCATCTTGATCGTGCCGAGCTGGCTAACGAGCAGGTCTTTCTCGGGGAAGTCGACAGAGTTTTGATTGGCGAAAAACGCCGCTAAATGAAAGATGTAGTCAGGCTTTTCATGAAAAACCCTTTTTAAATCAATGTCATTCGTGATGCTGCCCTTAACGAACAAGACGTTTGGCAGGTTCGGAATGTTCCATTCATACGAAGCGGACAGATCATCCAGAATGATGACTTTTGCGGCGCCCGCTTCGGCCAGTGCGCGCGAGAGGTTGCTGCCTATTGCACCAGCGCCACCAGTAATAAGAATTACTTTATCTTTGTAGGGGTGGGATACGCTCACGGCCGAAACCTCGCTGGCAAAGTATTAGAACGCTAGATTGTAACGGGCTATACAGCTTTTCAGTGTTTCGGCAACGAGTCGGGAACCCTTTGGGTTGAAGTGACAATCGTCAATTAAATAGTCCGTCGAGGGCGGGATGTGGCTAGCGACGTCGCAAACAGGATGTTTGGTTACTTCCGCAAAGGCGAGTAACCATTTGTTATACAGCGTCGCTACGCTATTCGCCGCGTCTACTGTAACGGTGTACTTTTCGTTTGGTGGAGTCATCCAGAGGCGGCGTTTAAGGTCTTGTGTAATCTCTGGTTGATAGGCGTTGGGCTGTGTTGCGAACATGCACCGTATATTTTGTTGGTGACAAAGATTCGAAATTTTCTTAATCCAGAGTGCGTAGTCGTCCGAGACGCTAAAAGGCGTGATCGATCGGATGTCGCTACGAGTGACGCTGTGATTTTGGTTGTAGTAATAGGCGCCATCGTTGACGGTAATACGCTGTCGCGCCAAAAGTAATTGACTCGACTTCCATAAGATTGATCTTGATATCTCGGTACGTTTAAGGAGCGTGTCTAAAAGCGATCGTGTTTCACTTGTCTCGCGCCCTAACCCATCTGCAGTTTGGGTTGCATTAACGGCAAGCTCTTTTATGTGATGATTCCAGTCGTTAATTCCGACTAAAAAAATAGCGGCGTCAGGCTTATATTGCAAAACATTCTGCAGCGTTGCGTAGTGATGTTGCGCGCGCAAGCCTGAGGCGCCCGCATTAATAACTTCAACGTTACGCCCCCAGACATCTTGAAGCATTCGCTCCAAATGTGCAGACCAAGTTTGGTGGTCATCCGTGTAGATTTCTTCAGTAGTGCTACCGCCAATTGTAAAAATCCTGTACGCAGTTTTGTTTTGATAATCGACTTTCTTTGTTGTCCTGAAGCCTAAGTAATCGGTGGACACATTCTGCACACCAGAAAAACCAGGCATGGCATCGCCAACAATTTCAAACGAGTAGTGAAGATTTTTGGGCAGAGTAATAAATTGATTACTGGATTTTTGGGTTAACCAAGGCGTTAGCGCAAAATTCAGGAAAAGCAACAGCCATAACGTCAAAGAAATGGCGATGAATTTCTTGGATATAACCGTATAAGCGATAAAAAGCAGACTTAACTCGATCACCACAAGAGCGCTGATCCTGAGTGGCGAAAGATGCTTTAGTACCTCTGAAAAAGAAAAAAAGAGGAAAGCTTGAAGGGCTAGCGTGGCAAACAGCCCAATAGATTGAGATCGCGTGAACAGTAAACCCATTATTTTTGTATGAAGCGTTTGAGTCCATCAACAATGCGACGGCAAGCATGCCCATCACCGTATGGATTAATGGCCCGGGCCATTGTTGCGTACGTAGTCGAATCTTCTACTAAATCGGATACTTGGGCCTCAATATTTTTCGCGACAGTGCCTACAAGTCTGACGGTGCCAGCAGCAACCGCTTCGGGTCGCTCGGTTGTATCTCGCATCACGAGAACGGGTTTGCCAAGGCTTGGCGCCTCTTCTTGCAGGCCTCCGCTATCGGTCAAGACGATAAACGAATGCTTGAGTAGATAAGCGAATGGTTCATAATCCATCGGCTCAAGTAAGTGAACATTGTCGATCGCGCCAATTATCCTATGGACAGGCTCTTGAACATTGGGATTCAAGTGGACGGGATATACAAAGTTAAGCTTCGGGTATTTGCGTGCTAAGGCGCTTATGGCATTACATATTTGCGTAAAGCCATCCCCAAAGTTTTCTCTACGATGGCCCGTTATTAAGACAAACCGTTCCTTACGCCAGTCAAAACAAAGAGACTGATCAAGCACCGCTTCAACATTACTCTTGCGCTCAGGTGAGGACTCAAGGCGCTTGATCACCCAATGCAGCGCATCGATAACGGTATTACCGGTTATTAGAGTGTTTGCCGCTGAAACGCCTTCTGCTAGCAGGTTCTCTTGGCTCAGTTGTGTTGGAGCAAAATGCAATTCCGCTACTTTACTGATGACTTGCCGATTGAATTCCTCCGGAAATGGCGAACGAACATCGTGAGTCCGTAGGCCAGCCTCAATATGACCAACGGGGATCTGGGCATAAAAGCCTGCCATAGCCGCCGCGAGAGCAGTGGTTGTATCCCCATGAACAAGGATTAGTTCCGGTCGTTGCGCTTTTATAACGTCACGCATGCCAATCAGAGCCCTGCTGGTGATGTCTGATAAGTCCTGTCCAACACGCATGAGATCAAGATCAATATCCGGCCTGATGTCGAAAATTGTCAAAACTTGGTCAAGCATGTGCCGATGCTGTGCGGTCACGCAAACGATTGGCTCGAAAGCAATCTCTTGCTTAAGTGCATGTACCAACGGAGCCATTTTTATAGCCTCCGGACGCGTGCCGAACACAACAAGGATTTTCATAACAGAGGCAACAAAGGCTAGGAAATTCTATTTTAGTATGTTGGCGCATCCCTCGTGTTCCGGAAATCGTGGGCGCAGTATCTCCCTACCAACCCCTTTAAGCTAAAATCTTCATCAAATTTTCAGGAGAGGCAGGTGCCCAAAGGTGAAACGAATAGTAGATCAATGCCTTCTACCCGAAGCTTTGGCCTGCTCTTTACCCTTGTTTTCGCTGCATTAGCGAGCTACGCGTATTTCATGCATTGGCAGCGGGCGGTTTATGTGACTGCTGCCAGCCTATCGATTATCACTATTGCGGTAACGTTGCTGGCGCCAAAATTGCTTAGCCCTTTTAATCGAGCTTGGTTTTTGTTAGGCGAGATGCTCGGAAAAATTGTCAGTCCGGTCGTCCTCGGCGGTATATTTTTTGGCTTACTTACGCCCGTAGGGCTCGTTACAAGATTATTTGGTAGAGATGAGCTCCGGCTTAAAAAGCGTGAATCATCATCGCACTGGGTCGAGCGTGAACCAGCTGGTCCGCCGCCTGAATCTTTCAACAATCAATTCTAGAAACGTATGATTTCTATTATCAAAGAATTATGGACCTTTTTGAAAGCGCGCAAGAAGTTATGGCTCGCACCGATCATCATTGTGATGGTTTTGCTGGGGGCGCTGCTCGTACTCGCTCAAGGGTCTGTTGTAGCCCCGTTCATTTACACGCTGTTCTAGTGCATGAAAATACTCGGCTTATCTGCCTATTACCATGACGCCGCTGCCTGCTTGGTTGTGGATGGGGAAATTGTCGCTGCGGCGCAAGAAGAACGATTTACACGAATAAAACATGACGCGGCATTCCCGACCCACGCGATCCAATATTGTTTGAGTGAGGCAGGAATTGTTGCATCAGATATCGATAAAGTCGTTTTTTATGACAAGCCTTTTCTCAAGTTTGAGCGCTTATTAGAAACATACTTGGCCTTTGCTCCTCGGGGATTTGCGAGTTTTGTTACGGCCTTGCCCGTCTGGTTGAAAGACAAACTGTTTCAGAAAAAAGTAATTAGTGATGCGCTTGCTGAGCATCTTGGTGCAGGCATCGATTGGACGTCGCGTTTGTTGTTCTCAGAACACCACCTGAGTCATGCTGCCTCCGCCTTTTATCCGTCGCCCTTCGAAGATGCGGCGGTACTAACAATGGACGGAGTTGGAGAGTGGACGACGACGTCTTTAGCTGTGGGGAAGGGTAATCAGCTTTCAGTGCACAAAGAGATTCATTTCCCTCATTCGTTAGGATTACTGTACTCCGCTATTACTTATTACACAGGGTTCAAGGTGAATTCTGGTGAATATAAGGTAATGGGTCTGGCCCCTTATGGTGAGCCAAAGTACGCAAGTTTGATGAAAGATCATCTTATCGATATTAAGGAAGATGGCTCTTTTCATTTAGATATGCAGTATTTTGACTATTGCACCGGTCTGAAGATGACCAATGCGCGATTCGACAAATTGTTTGGAGGGCCTAGAAGAGCCCCCGAAAGTGCGTTGACTCAGCGAGAAATGGATTTGGCTGCTTCGGTGCAAGCCGTGACCGAGGAGGTTGTCATAAAACTAGCGCGCGGCATACAAAAGAGCACCGGACTTAAAAATCTTTGTTTGGCGGGTGGTGTTGCACTCAATTGTGTTGCAAACGGTAAGCTATTGCGTGAAAACATCTTTGAAAAAATTTGGATTCAACCGGCTGCAGGTGATGCAGGTGGAGCGATTGGCGCGGCACTTGGTGCCTATCACTTGATGTTGAACCAGCCTCGTGTCGTTCAATCTTCCGATGCAATGAAAGGATCGTATCTCGGCCCAGAATATTCTCAGGCCGACATCGAGGTCCGTCTGCGAAAGGCGGGTGCGATCTTCACAACAGTCACAACGGATGAGATGTTGAATTGCACCGCCGAAGCCCTCGCAGAGGGCAAGGCAGTTGGCTGGCATCAAGGCAGAATGGAATTTGGACCGCGTGCGTTGGGGGGGCGATCAATTATTGCCGATCCAAGATCCCCAGCTGTACAAAAGCAGCTCAATTTAAAAGTTAAATATCGCGAGTCCTTTAGACCGTTTGCACCGAGCGTATTACGCGAAGACGTTGCCGAATGGTTCGACATCAATGTTGACAGTCCGTATATGCTACTTGTCGCTGATGTGGTTAAGACGCGACAATTGCCAATGACCGTTGAGCAAGAGAAGCTCTTTGGTATTGAAAAACTGAATGTGCCGCGCTCTGAAATTCCGGCTGTCACTCACGTGGATTATTCGGCACGTATTCAGACCGTACATGAGCAGACGAATCCGTTGTATTACAAATTGATCAAGAAGTTTAAAGAATTGACGGGGTGCCCAGTGCTGGTAAACACTTCGTTCAATGTCCGTGGTGAGCCGATCGTATGCACCCCGGAGGACGCATTTAATTGTTTGATGGGCACTGAAATCGAGTTACTGGTGGTTGGAAATTGTTTAATGCGCAAAGAGGATCAGGATCCGGCGTTAATTAAAGATTATAAAAACGCATACGAGCTTGATTGATCTCTTACTTCATTGATTTCAGAAAGTCACAGACCAACGCTGTGATACGTTCTGTCTCAGTCGAGCCCACTAAAGGTCGCCAAGCAAGATGCCCTTTATTCGAATCAACCTCAAAGTAGTGTGCATTCTGAATCCCGGCGGCAATCTCTTTCGCATTCTCAAGCCCAAGCAGCCGATCTTGAGAGCAAGGCAATACCAGAACGCGCGCTTTAACTTTAGCCAGTGCCTTACCTAAGTCACCACCAAACGGCGCACTGACATCATGCGCAGAGGATGCTTGATAGCGCCTGACGAGGCTCCACGCATCCCAGCTTGCAAAGCCATTACCTGCGCGTTCCGCTTCTTCATCGAGAGTCTTGAGTGGAGTCGTCTCGAGGTAATCATCGGTCACAGTCCACGCAAAGTAATGTCGACCCGCTGCGCGCTGCCCAGCTTCGGGCTGAGTCAGCGGGGCGTGCTTGTGATACTGCCCATCGCGCCATTTTGGATCGAGTTCGATGATGTCGAACATGCGCTTGGTTGCCATCAGGAAGGTATTCCCCGCTTTCCATGCGGGGACAAGCAAGACTGCGTTTTTGACGGAGTCAGGGAAATGGATCAGCCATTCAAGAGTTTGGAATGCACCCATAGAGGCGCCTGCGAGCAAAGCCACTTGCTGGGTGCCGAGCCCGAGGCCCTCAGTGGCTAGTTGATACTGCGCGCGGGCCATATCCCTAATGGTGTAGCGGGGGAACTTATCAAACAAGCCATCACCCGGTCTGGAGGATGTGCCACCACCGATGGAGTCTGTACACACGACGCAATAGCGATCGGTATCGTAGGCGCGACCGGGGCCGACGTGTTCTGCAGTGCCGTGGCGCAGGTTGCTTGTACCCGGCATGACTAAGCAAAGATTGTCGCGTGCGACATTGAGTGTGCCGTACATGGCGTAGCCGATTGTGAGCGAGTCGAGCGTTTCACCAGATTCGAAGGTGAAGTTGCGGATGGTGTAGGTGCCTTCGACGGGTGTGGGGCGAATTGAATGTGTCATACCGATTTTGCGCATGCATTACAGAGTGAAAGTAGTTGAGAATATACCCGCCAACACAAATATGTTGTATCTTTTAAGGTACAATATGGCATGTATGAAGTTTACCGTTATCAAACTGAGGCGGGCGCTGAGCCTGTCTCTGAGTGGTTTGCCACAGTCACAGATAAGTTTACGCAAGCAGTACTGCGTCGACGCATAACCCGCCTGCAGCTTGGCAGCCTTGGAGATGTGGCGACCGTCGACAGTGGAGTTTTCGAATTACGTGAACATACTGGTGCGGGGTACCGCATTTACTTTGCACGGCATGGATCCTTAGTCATCATTCTTTTGTGCGGTGGGACTAAGAGAACGCAAGCAGCAGATATTAAGAAGGCGATTAGATACTGGACAGATTGGAAGCGGAGGCAGTTATGACAAAAAAAATGAATGGCGCTGTATCTCACCATGATCGCGAGGTGTCTGAGTTGCGTGCTGATCGAGAACTCGCGGTTGCATACTTAAAGCTGGCGATGGAGTCTTTAGACGATCCTAATGACCGCGCCGCTGGCCTCTTGGCGCTACGAACAATTGCAGAAGCGTATGGGGGCTTAGCGACGGTCGCAGTTCAGGCTGGCATCACAAGGGAATCGCTGTACCGAGCGCTCTCAGCGAAAGGTAATCCAACACTCAAAACCTTATTAGCGATTTTGAAATCTGTTGGAATGAGGCTATCTGTTGAACCAGATCAGCGGATGGCTGCGTAGGCGAGTGCTTTAACCGTACTGCTTCCCAATCCACTTGCGATATTCACCGCTTGTCACGCCCTGTACCCAGTCGGGGTGGTCGAGATACCACTGCACGGTCTTCTGAATACCAGATTCGAAGGTCTCTTGTGGTTTCCAACCTAGCTCGCGTTCGATCTTGCGGGCGTCAATCGCGTAGCGACGGTCGTGGCCGGGGCGGTCTTTTACAAAGGTGATCTGATCAGCATAGAGTTTGCCGTCTGTGCGGGGGCGCAGCTGATCAAGGCGTGCGCAGATCGTTTTAACGACATCGAGGTTGGCTTTCTCGTTCCAGCCACCGATGTTGTAGGTCTTGCCCACGCGGCCCGCTTCAAGGACGCGGGCAATGGCGTGGCAGTGGTCGGTCACAAACAACCAGTCACGCACTTGTTGCCCATCGCCATAAATCGGCAAGGGCTTGCCGGCCAGTGCATTCAGAATCACGAGCGGGATCAGTTTTTCTGGAAAATGAAACGGCCCATAGTTGTTGCTGCAGTTGGTGGTCAGTACCGGCAGACCATAGGTGTGATGCCAGGCGCGTACAAGGTGATCCGATGATGCCTTGCTGGCCGCATAGGGGCTATTGGGCTCAAACGGATTCGTCTCGGCAAACGGTGGGTCTTTGGGTGCGAGGGTGCCGTAGACCTCGTCGGTCGACACGTGCAGAAAACGAAACGCCGCTTGCTCGGCTGCGGGCCGTGCAGACCAGTAGGCCCGGACTGATTCAAGCAGGTTGAACGTACCAACCACGTTGGTTTGGATAAAGTCACCCGGCCCATGGATGGAACGATCAACATGGGACTCCGCCGCAAAGTTAAGCACGGCGCGTGGTTTGTGTTGGCCCAGCAGCTTGTCGACCAAGGCGCGATCACCGATGTCGCCTTGTACAAAGATATGCCTTGGATCGTTGGCGAGCGAGGACAGATTGTCCAGATTGCCCGCGTAGGTAAGCTTATCGAGATTGACCACGGGCTCGTCATGTTCGGCAAGCCAGGTGTGTACAAAATTGCTGCCAATAAAGCCGGCACAGCCAGTGACAAGAAGCATGAGGCACTTTGGGATTATGAGTATGACAAATTTTACTCTTTCCAAGCGGTACGTAAGCCGTTGGCTAGGCGTGTTGCTTGATGGAGACGAAGCGAGCGGATCATCTCGAGGCGAGTGTATGGTGGCCGTTTTAGTTCCGCGAGGGATTAAGTAGGTGTTTTGTCATCGGCGCTTTGCGGTAGAAATCGATTTGAGTCGTCGAGCGACTTCCGTTTCGCCGGTGGCATAGAAGTCAGCGGCGTGATCGTTAGCTCGTAGTGAGGTTGCTCCTACACTTTGTTGGCGTTTCCATTCCATCACAGCGGCACGTGATACCCGACGATGTCCGCCGCTTGATATCGTTGCTACGGGTAGTTGTTGCTGATCGAGCAGCATCACGACATACGGCCTGCTGTACCCGAGTATCTTTGCGGCCTCAGTTGTGCTGATTAAGGCATCAGCGCCAGATTGGGTCGTGCTTGCATTTGGAGTGCATGAGCGCGCCTCGACGTCAACGAGGTACTTAAGCAGTAGAAGTCGTACACAACGACCATCTACGCTGTTTTCCTCTAGGGAATGATGTAATGCTTGCGATATTTTGCGTGTGGCGGCGGCGCTTAATCTCTTTGCCCCCGTGCTTTGAGAAAGGGCAGCGCCAATCGAGTGAACGAGAGGGCGAAATGGATCGGCGACGTCAGCACAGGAGTTGCTTGCGGCAATATTGGCCATTTGTGTTCCTTTGAAATGCGTATGTGAGTAATGCTTAAAATTTTAAACGAAAAATACAAAAAATACGAAACGTGGGTTGATTCGACTAATAAGAGGATTTCGATTTGCTAAGCTGTAGGCCTATGCAAACACTAGATGATCTGCGAACAGGCAAGTTAAAGGGCGCGACGCGCGTAGCGTTGGCTGCCGGGTTGACGCAGTTTCCAGAAGAAATCCTGGATCTTGCGGAAACGCTTGAGGTCCTGGATCTGTCAGGCAATGCGCTATCGACCCTGCCGGAGGACTTCACGCGCTTGCATCGCCTGCGCGTGTTGTTCATGTCAAATAACCAGTTTGAGCGCATGCCAGAGGTGCTGGGACGCTGCCCAAACTTGAGCATGGTGGGTTTTCGGGCGAACGGGATGCGGAAATTGCCTGCAGCGTCCTTGCCCCCCAAGTTGCGGTGGCTCATCCTGACGGATAACGCTTTGGAATCGTTGCCTGCAGAACTGGGTAAGCGACCAGCTCTGCAGAAACTAATGGTGGCGGGCAATAGCTTAACCACGTTGCCTAAAGAGCTCAGCGCCTGTCACAACCTGCAGCTACTGCGCATCGCAGCGAACCGGTTTGAGGTGTTGCCGGAATGGTTATTGAGTTTGCCCCGCCTTTCTTGGTTAAGTTACTCCGGCAATCCGTTATGCGAGGCGCTCGAAGCAAAAGCGCTTGCGCAAACGCCGGTACCACCGGTTTCGTGGTCCGCTTTGAAGCCGGGACCAAAGCTGGGTGAGGGCGCCTCTGGGGTGATTTATCGTGCAGGCTTAGATGCTGCCGCGGCGGGTGTTGTTGGCGTGGCTGAGTCCGAAGTAGCCGTCAAACTATTTAAGGGTACGTTGACGAGTGATGGCTTACCCCAAAGCGAAATGGCCGCCTGCATCAGTGCTGGCGCACATCCGAATTTGATCCAAGTGTTGGGTAAGTTAAGTGGCCACCCGCAAGGGACAGAAGGCTTGGTGATGTCGTTAGTGGATCCTGCTTATAAAAATTTAGCAGGTCCACCAAGTTTTGAGACGTGTACGCGGGATGTGTACGCAGGCGATCTGCGGTTTAGTGTGCAAGACGTCTTGATGATTGCGAAAGGGGTGGCGGGGTTGGCGGCGCAATTACATGCGCGCGGGCTGATGCATGGTGACTTGTATGCGCACAACACTTTATTAGGCCCTAATGCCCATGCCTTGATCGGCGATTTTGGGGCTGCGTCGTTTGTTGATGTGGCCGATCGCAAAACGGCAGAGTCGCTCGAAAGGTTAGAGGTGCGAGCCTATGGGTGTTTGTTGGAGGAGTTGCTGGAGCGGGTGGAGGGCGGCAGCGTAGGCGCGGATATGAAGGATTGCTGTCTGCGGTTAACTGCGCTGAGGGATCGATGCTTGCAGAGCAATGCCCACGCTCGACCGAGCTTTAGCTGGATAACAGAACTACTCACAGAAAATTGTTAACATATTTATTACACTGTAACCTATTAAATGTTAAAGTGCATATATCTAGTTAATAAATTGAAGTGATGAATCTTTCTGAGAAAATTCAGAAGTATTTAAATGAAACACTCGGGGCGATCGCACCCGAAGTTCGTCCGTGCCTTCAGGCAAGCGCGTTGCCGTATCACTTACAGGACTCTTTCGAGTTCGGAGAGATAGAGCTCGCAGGCAAGTCAATTGTCTTGGCGATGCAGATCGAGTCCTCCAATCAACCCCTGCGCGATGTGCGAGCTCAGCTTGCACGCATAAGCGATCTTTTGGGTCGTTCAGTTGTCTTTTGTCTGCCGGGGTTAGTCTCTTACGAGCGACGGAATCTGATTGAACAAAGGGTGCCATTTATCGTGCCCGGTAAACAAATGTATTTGCCTGATTTAGGTATCGATCTACGCGAGCACTTTCGCCAGGACGCATCGAAGCGAAGCGAGTGGTTTAGTCCCTCGACGCAGGCTTTATTGATCTGGCACTTGCTAACGCGACCAACACAGGAGGAGTGGTCCCCAAGCGAGGATGCTGCCGCGTTGGGATACGCCGGAATGACGGCAACGCGCGCTTTGAGAGAACTGACCGAGGCGGGTCTAACGGAGGTCATTTCAGTAGGCCGTAGTCGATATCTGCGCATGTTGTATTCCCGTGAAGAAACATGGCATAAAGCAAAGCCCCATATGCGCAGTCCTGTTAAACGGACGGTCTGGGTTCGTGAGCCGCTAGTGATCCGCGGCACCAAGATGCGTGTGTCAGGGTTATCTGCGTTATCGAGCCGAACAATGCTCGGTAACCCCCGAGACAAGTGCTTGGCGATATCTACTCAGGACTGGAGCAAAGCACTTGGTGCAGCCATACAAGAACTTCCTGGGCCAGCCGATGATGCCTGTCAGATTGAGTTGTGGTCCTACAGCCCAGTGATGGATGTAAACACGACTAGTGTTGATCCGCTATCTTTGTGGTTATCGTTGCGTGAAAATACAGATGATCGAATACAGATAGCACTTAATGAATTAGAGGCGCAATTGCAGTGGTGAGAGGACTAGAGCATTTTCGAGTTTGGTTTGAGGGTTACTCGGATCAGTATGTTTTGATTGGTGGGACAGCAGCTTCAATTGCGATGGAACAGTCGGGCCAGACCTTTAGACAAACTAAAGACTTAGATGTCGTCTTGCATCTTGAGGCCCTAACGCCTGAGTTTGGGAAACGTTTCTGGGAGTTCGTCGAAGCGGGGGGTTACGGTACGCGTCAAACTGATTCGATTGAGCGGCCAAAGTTATACCGCTTTGCCAAGCCGATTGATGACGAGTTTCCATACATGGTGGAGTTGTTTTCTCGTGCCCCAAACGGGCTTGAGATCGCAGAGCATAGTCGTATAACTCCCATTCCGATGGATGAGATGGTCTCAAGCCTATCGGCTATTTTGCTTGACGAGAAGTATTACGATTTTTTGATGAGCGGACGTCGTGAGCGGAATGGCTTGCCTTGGGTGGGTGAAGATCGCCTCATCCCTTTGAAAGCAATCGCATGGCTCGGACTAACGGCTCAAAAGGCGGCCGGTGAGCAGATTGACTCAAAAAACATATCAAAGCACTTAAAAGACATATTGGTTTTGACTGGTTTATTAAGTCCAACAACAATTATTGACTTAGACGATAAGATCGCTTCAGACTTGAGACGGTTCATTGATATCGCGTCGGCAATGGCGACAGAAAACAAAGCGAACACTCAAGTAATCTTCCAGCGAATAGCTGCTGCCTATAGGCTGTATCCGGGCTATTGTGGTTGAAACCCAAGTGTTGAGTCTCTCTCAAGAAAGAGGCGCGCACGGACAATATTGTCCGCGGCAAGTCGCAGCATGTCAGGATTTGCATCGGCTAGTGCCATGTTGAAATATTCAGCCATGGTTTCCTCATCACGAAGGAACTCCGCGACGTCGAAAGTTTTGATCGTTGTGCTCATCTTCAAATTGTATCGAAAAGAATACAACTGGAAGTGAGCATGATCTTTAAAACCCAAACAGCCTTTGCGGGTTATCCGTCAGAATTTGCTTGCGCACTTTCTCGTCATCGGTCCAGCGCGCGAGCAGGTTGAAGAGTTCAACTGAGCTGTTTTCACCGAACGACAAGTGTGGATAGTCGCTGCCCCAGATCAAGCGATCGGGTGCTGCTTTGATCAGTGCTTTCGCCATCGGGTCGGCGTCTGTGAAGTTTGGCACTTTGGACATGCGGTATGTGCCGGTGAATTTCACATAAGCGAGGCGGTCGCCGTGGTTGACGAGGTCTAGCAAGGCTTTGAAACCAGGTGCATCGACACCGTCTTTGGCGAGGTTCATCCCCATGTGTGCCATCGAAAAGGGAATCTTCAACGTCCTCATGAAGGGGATCATTTCAGTCGTGAGCCAGCCTGGCAACAAGAAATCCAAATGCCAGCCGATCTCTTTGCAGCGCGCGGCGATTTTTTCAATACGTGGCTGCATCTTCTTGGATAGACCTGGCTCCATCGGATGGATGGGACTGTAGTTGATGCGCACGCCACGCACGCCGAGTTTGTCCATTTCGGCGAGCAAGGAGTCAGGTGCGTCTTCATCAATGTCTACGATGCCACGGCAAGCACCGGTGCCAACTTCTTTCATGGCGTCGAGCATGCAGCTGTTGTCACGTCCGTAGGCACTGGGCTGCACGAACACATAGCGTGTGAGGCCAAGATGCTTAGCGAGCTGCAGGTATTCAGACAAAGGTGCTAAAGGTGGCGCATAGCGCAGCTGGTCAGGACCGAACGGATATTTGTCGGGCGAACCGAATACATGAAAATGCGCGTCGCAAGCGTTTGCGGGTGCGGTGAAAGCAACTTTTTCGTTTAAATCAAAAGACACGAGACAGACTCCAGCTTCTTAGGTGTTGAATCACTTAGGTGGTGAATGAGTAGGTACAGAGTAAGTACAGAATTATTTTTTAATATCGCCAATTAAGGCGCGCAAAGCCGCAGCGTCTTTACTTGCTGCCGCGGCCAAGTAGGTCGTGTCGCTGCCTGCAATCAGAAAGCGTGCGCCTAAGCCAATTAATTGGGTTTGCAGTTCAGCATCACCGCGAATCCCGCCGATACCCATGGCGATGCCGTGCTTCTTACAAGCCTGTGCAACGGTTTGATAGGCTTCGAGCAGTTTGGGGTGACGCAACTGACCAGGAATGCCCATCTCGGTACACAAATCATTGGAGCCAATCAACAGCATATCGACACCAGGCACGGCCGCGATGGCGTCAGCATTCGCAATGCCTTCAGGCGTCTCGAGCATGATGACGACCATATTGTCTGCATTGCCTGTCTCATTGACTTGCGCAAGAGGCATCGCCTTATAAGCCGTTGCAGGCCCCGCACCCATGACGGAGCGATGTCCGACGGGCGGATACTTGGCGTAAGAAACGATGGCAGCTGCTTGCTCTGGCGTATTGACGTGCGGCAGGATGACGCCTTGCGCACCACCATCAAGCGCACGCGAGATATCCTGACCCAGATGGCCCGGCACACGTACCAGGGGTGTCACACCGTAGGTGATGGCCGTGATGCAAATCGCAGAGGTGGCCTCAAAGCCGATCGGGCTGTGCTCCATATCGACATACAGGCAGTCAAAGCCTGCAGCGCCGACCAGTGGGCCGATATCGACGGTGCGTGCCTGACGCAGACCCATGCAAAGGGACACCTCACCAGCGGCGAGTCGTTGTTTAAGTTTGTTTTCCATCTGGGTGATTCCTGTGATGCGCTGATGTTGTACTTATTCAACTTTAATGTTGGCGCGCGCGATCACTTCGGACCAGAGTGTGATCTCGCCTTGAACCATCTTTGTGAAGACGGCTGAGGTGGTGGAAATTGGGCGAACGCCAGCGCCAGTAAAGACGGATATGACTTTTGGAGTGGCAACGGCTTTAGCGATTTCCTTTTGCATGCGCTCGATGACCGCGGGTGGTGTGCCAGCGGGTGCCATCATGCCGAACCAGTACATCATCTTGTAGCCAGGAAAGCCTGCTTCAGCGAACGTGGGCACATTAGGCATGGCGGGATGACGTGCATCGCCACTGACGGCCAGGCCAAGCAGGCGGTTGTCTTTGATATACGCCGAGGTTGAGCCAGCACTACCGATCGCGATGTCGACCCGACCTGCTGCAACATCGACCATCGCGGCTGCAATACCTTTGAAGGGGATGTGCACCAGCTGCGCCTTGTTTTGCATCAAAAAGGCTTCCATGGCGAGATGGGCCGAAGAACCCTGTCCACCAGATCCAAAGTTGAGCTTGCCAGGATTCGCGCGTGCGAAATCAATCGTCTCTTTTAGTGTCTTGGTATCAAGGGTGGGGCGTGCAACCAATACAGCTGGGCCATCCGCAAGCAGCGAAACCTGAATGATCTCTTTGGGGTTGTAGGGCAGCTTTTTGTATAGCGCGGCCGAGACGGCGAAGGAGTTGTCTGTGACTAAGAAGGTGTAACCATCAGCCGGTGCTTTGGCCACGATATCGGTGCCGAGTGTGCTGCCCGCGCCACCTTTGTTTTCTACGATGACGGTTTGGCCAAGTTGGGCTGAAAGTTCGGCTCCCACGGTGCGTGCAGCAGTATCGGTAAAGGAGCCAGGGGCGAAAGGCACCACCACCCGGATCGGCTTGTTAGGCCAGGCGGCTTGCGCATGCGCACAGTGCATCGTGACCGAAAGTGTTGCGGCGGCGGTGAGCGCAGTAAGCGACAAGTTACGGACAAGGCGTTTGAAGGCGTGTGCTGATTGCATGGCAGGTCTCCAGATTTAAAATAGTTCTAATATCGTAAGAAACTATTATCCGATAAAATCTTTGTAAAGTCATGCCCGCCTACAATCACTTGTGAAAAACTTTAGGACACGCAGTGCGCGATGAGTAGCCTCGAAAAAATGCTGGGTTTGCTGGGCGTCTTTACGACAGAACGCCCGATCTGGTCGTCGGAAGACTTGATCCAGCATTCTGGCGCGCCCGCATCGACTTGCTACCGGTACCTTAAGGTCTTGCATACCTCGGGTTATTTGGCGCGTGTGGCGAACGGCTCATATGTGTTGGGCCCGCGCATCATGGAGCTAGATCGCGTCTCGCGCGAGAGCGATCCGGTCTATATCGCGGGCTCGCCGGTCGGACAACGCTTAACCCACGACACTGGGCATAGCTCGTTGCTTTGCATATTGTTTAGCGATTCAATCATGTGTGTGCAGCAGGCGCGTGGGCGCAATGTGCCCTCTGGTCTGTTCAATCGTGGGCAGCGCCGTCCCTTAGTCGCGGGTGCGTCAGCCAAAAGCATTCTTGCGCATTTGCCCATGCATCAGTTGCGCATCTTGTATGGCCGGCATGCGGACGCAATCGGCACAGTGGGTCTGGGTGCCGACTGGGAGGCCTTTAAATCGTCACTTAAACAAATCCGTCAGCTCGGCTATTCCATGACGGTGGGCGATTACAACGCCGGCATCATGTCGATTGCAGCACCGCTGTTTAATCGCGATGGCGAGGTACTGGGTAGCCTGGCCTTGGTTGCATCGAACAAGACTTTGCAGTGTGAAAGTTTCCGCGACTTTGCCCCGCAGGTCATGCAGGCAGCGCAGGAGGTCAGTGCGCAGATCGCTTCGAATGAAGATATCGTGGCACTGCCTGCGCGCGCGTTAGGGTAACGAATGCGGCACCGCCTGCATGGCGTATTGCGCAGTAACCTGAATCGATGACAGCACGGGCTTGCCCCATTGCTTAGTCAGCGGATCCACCACATTTAGTGTCGGCAACTGTGAGCATGCGATAAACATGGCGTCGACATCACCTTTGCATAGTGGCTTGGCGCGGTCGTCCACTTGGTTCTCGGTGATCTGGCCAAGGGCGACAACATCGGCTGCGTAAAAGCTATCAAAGTGTTCGACATCAATGTCGCCCGATTGCAGAAACGCACGCAGACGAATATTGACGTCATCTTGATACGGCGTGAGCAGTGAAATGTTTTGCGCACCGATGGCTTGCAGGGCTTGCACCATCGAGCGTGCAGTCGTTACAACAGGCTTGCCTGTGGTCTCTGATAAGCGCTCGGCAATCTCTGAATCGCCTTTGGGGCCGAGGATAAAGCCAGCTGCTGTGCAGCCATAAGCAATCACATCGACAGGGGATTCGTTGAACTGTTTGGCCAACTCCACAGCTGCCTCTTTGTAGGCAGGCAGTGTTTCTTCGGTGAGCAGACCTTTGCCGCGCGGGATGCGAAGCGTGCGTACGGTCGAGCCTTCCGGCAGCCAGCCAAGCAATTCGCCTTCCATCGTGGTGTTGTTGATGGGCACCATCAAGCCAACACGGATGGGTTTGCCAGCCAGGCGTGCACCTGCGGATAGATTTGTTGTAGTGCTCATAATTATCCTCGTAATGGGCGGCTTATTTCAGTGACTTGAGCGGTGGCTCGGTGCCATCAGGCAACGGGATCTGTGCAGTGTTGAGCACCATGGCGATCATGCTGTAGTAGCCGGTGAGCGCTAGCGCATCAAGCACGCCAGCACGACCAAACGCGGCAACCGCTTGATCGTAGATCGCATCGCTTGGGTGACCTTGTGTCAGGCACTCTTTGGCAAGTATGTGCAAAGTACGTTGCTCGGCCGACAAGCTCGCAGGCGTTTCACCACGTGCCAGGGCTTTAATAATGTCGTCAGCCAGGTCCGTGGTGTTGCGTGCAATACGTTCGTGCGCAAACCACTCGTATTGGCAGTTCCAGTGACGGGCGACAGTGAGCACGATCAATTCAATATGCGCAGGCGAAATCGCAGCGCCGTAGCGCAGATGCTCACCCAACTGTTGCACGCAGTTAGCGAGCTCAGGGTTGTGAATGAGCGCGAGAAAAGGTCCGCGAATGCCACCGCGTGGACCGCCCGCAATGGCGTCCGCCACTTCTTTCTGTCGCGCAGTCATTTGCTCGGCGGATAAGACGGGGAAGCGCAGTGGTGCGGCGTTGGGAGCGGTGTTCATCGTGGTATTGGATGAGGTTGTCAAAATAGTCTCCGATTGTTCTGTGTGTTGTGTTCTTTTGATTGCTCTTAGGCTAGCACTATGCCGCCGCAGTTGCCACCACAGGTGCCACTGTTGGGCTCACCACTACAGGCGGTCTAACGGTAATTGAGTGCGCAGGGCGATCCGCTGGATAAACAGTAGGGCGCCAGTGCAGGGCGCGCAGTTCACCAAATTCGTGCGGTAGTCTTTCCCAATGATCACCGCCGTCGGTGCTGCGAAACAGTTGACCCAGGTTTGTGTAGGTGAACAGAAGTTTGGGATCATGCGGGTGTGTTGTCACAGACCAGGGCGTGCTGTTGAGCACACCAGGAAGCGTGAGCGTTTGCCAGGTGTAGCCATAATCGGTGCTACGCCAGAGCTTGCCGGTGTTGCCGGGTGGGCCGTTGCCATTTGTCAGAAAAATCACCGCATCGTTGTCGGGGCTGACCACGATGCCACGTGTGTATTGCCACGGTGCATCGAGAGTGATGAAAGACCAGTGCTCACCGTTGTCCAAGCTGCGATGCAGGCCACGGTTGGTGGTGGCGTATAGGATTTTGTTGCCTTGTTTATCGTGCACGATCGCAATGCCGTGCATATCGGCTGACACCAATCCCTCAGTTTTAAGCTCCCAGGTGTTGCCGCGATCTTGGCTGCGATAAACGCCGCCGATTTCGACAACCGCCCAAATGGTGTTGTGATCCGTGGGATCAAACAGCATTTGTGTGACGCGGGTGGGGCCCATGTTGATCTCAGAAAACTTTTGTATCCCGGGCGCTTTCAGTTCTTCCCAAGTCGCGCCGGCGTCGCGCGAGCGGTAGAAGGCGGCAGGACGTGTACCGGCGTAAATCGTGTTCGAATCCTCTGGGTCTTGTACGAGCGCCCAGATGTCCTCCATAGGCGAGGGCAGATGCGTCCAGCGCGTAGTGCGTTCATCCCAACGGAATAAGCCCATATCCGTGCCCGCATAAAGAATGTGCGGGTCGCTGGGGTGGGAACTAAAGTGCCAGACGCGTGCCTCAAGGTACATGCCGGAGTGGCTGTTGGGGTGCACCCAGGTCTGTCCGTGGTCGTTACTGAACCAGGCGGAGTGGCCTGCGGTGCCTGCATAGACTTCGACGTGCGGCGTCATGTCGCGTCTCCGGTGGAAAGAATATCGAGTTAGGGAAAGCTTTAGCTTGGAATTTGATAAAAATATTACTACTATTTAAGAAATACTAATAATGTGTTGTCGCATCTGTCGCAGCTAGCAGCGTTTGATGCGCACGATGATTAAAAATGACCAAACAAAGAGGATGACGATGATGACAAGAATTGTGAAGGGTAGCGTGCCCAGCAAGCGCCGGATGCTGTTGGGGTTGGCATGCGCCGTTTCCGCCTTGGGCGCGGCGAGTATCTCGTCGACTGCGTTGGCACAAGCGTATCCGAGCCAGCCGATTCGCATCGTATTGGGCTTTCCGCCCGGCGGCGCGCTCGATATCATTGCTCGTGTAATCGCACCAAAGATGTCCGCGGATCTGGGGCAGTCTGTTGTGGTGGAGAATAAGCCCGGCGCAGGGGGCGTGATTGGGATGCAATCTGTTGCGCGCGCCGAGCCCGATGGTTACACCGTTTTTATGGGGACCATGGGCAATTTCAGTATCACGCCTGCGCTCGTAAAGGACTTACCTTACAACGTGGGTAAAGACTTTGCACCCGTGACGCAGGTAGCGTCATCTGGATTTGTTTTGTATGTCAACCCGAACTTGCCGATTAAGACCGTGGCGGACTTGATTGCCTATGCAAAGGCGAATCCGGGTAAAACCAATTTTTCCTCAAGCGGTAACGGCGGCTTGCCGCACATGGCCGGGGAGATGTTCGCCTCAGCCGCAGGAATCAAGATGACGCACGTGCCCTACAAGGGGAGCGCGCCAAGTGTGAATGACGTGATTGCAGGCCAGGTGCAACTGACTTTTGAAGCGGTTGCCATTGGACTACCGCATGCCAAGTCTGGTCGTCTACGTGCCTTGGCAACGACGGGCACCACGCGGCTGGACGTGTTCCCCGATGTGGCAACGGTCGGGGAGACGCTTAAAGGCTTTAACGTGACGAACTGGTTCGGGATGGCAGCACCCGCCAAAACGCCGGCAGACCGTGGCGCGCGTTTGAATCAAAGTGTCGTGAAAGCCTTGAAAGATCCCGAGGCCAAAAAGACACTAGATGGTTTGGGTGTTGACCCAGTTGGGGATACGCCAGCTCAGTTCGCAAGCTACATACAGTCTGAAACGACACGCTGGCAGAAAGTGATCAACGATGCTGGGATCAAACCCTAAGGGGATGACGCGCGCGCAGTAAGCCGCGCGTTTTTTAGTCTACGCCTCACAGCACGCGCCGCGGCTCCAGCATGATTCGGACCGCGAGCGCGGCCAGCACCCCACCCATCACGTAGCGTTGCAGGGTCATCCAGGTTGGGTTGCGTGCAAACCATGAGGCGATGCTCGCGGCTGATAACACCAACATCAAATTCACCGTGAAGCTCACCATCGCTTGAATGACGCCAAGCGTCATACTCTGCCAAAACACCGAGCCGTATGCCGGGTTGATGAATTGCGGAAACAACGCGATACAAAACATCGCGACCTTCGGGTTCAGTGCATTGATCACAAATCCCATCACAAAAAGTTTGCGACGTGAATCGACTGGTAATTCGCGCATTGCAAAAGGGGATTGCGCGCCAGGCTTGAGTGAACCCCAGGCTAGCCACAGCAGGTAGATGACACCTGCCCAGCGCAACGCCTCGTAGGCGGCGGGTATGGCGAGAAAGATGGCGGAAAGTCCAAATGCTGCGCCCAGCATATGCACGCTAAACCCGAGCAACACACCAAACAGTGAAACGATACCTGCTGCGCGCCCCTGACAGACGGAACGCGACAGCAGATAAAGCATGTTTGGCCCCGGTGTGATCACCAGCAAAAAACACGCACCGGTAAAAAGCAGAAGCTCGTTGAGTGGAATCATCGTGTGTGGCTTAGCAGGCGCGTGTTAGCTGTTTCAGCGACCGACAAACACGGCGGCACGTTTTTCTAGGAAGGCGCGCTGCGCTTCTTTGGCGTCTTCTGTCTTGGCAATCGCAGCCGTCATATCTTGCTCGTAGCGATAACCATCGCGCAGACTCATGTCTTCGATCGCGTTGAGGGTTTGCTTGGCCAGACCGATGGAGAGCGGGCTCTTTGAGGCGATCGTATTGGCCAGTTCCATCGCAGCAGGCATCAGGCCTTCGGGTGTAGTCACTTGGTTCACGACGCCCAGGCGATAGAGCTCATCGGCCGGTACGCGATAGCCCGTGAACATCATCTTGCGCAGTGTGGTGTGGGGAAACAAACGCGCAGCGTGACTACCACCACCCAGTAGACCAACATCGATCTCTGGCAGAGCCAAGCTGCCTTTCTCAGAAGTGATGATGAGATCAGCCGAGGCTGCAATCGCCAGGCCTGCGCCCAGTGCAGGGCCGTTAATGGCAACGATGACAGGCTTGGTGCATTCGCGAATCGCATGAAAGCATTCGCGGGTACGACGTGAGTGCGCGGGCAAGTCACCTGGCCCTTTGATAATGGACGAGCGGCCTTTCAGATCTGCGCCAGCACAGAAAACCTTGCCTTCACCCGTGAGCACCACCGCGCGCACCTCAGAGGTTTCGGAGATGAAATCCATGGCGGCTGTGATCTCGTCACCGAGCACACGCGACAGAGCATTGACCGGCGCGTTATTCATGGTCAGCACCGCGACGTGTCCGATGACCTCATATTTGAGCTGTGTAAAGTCTGGCATGGCTTGTTTCCCCGTTGTTTTGTTTGTAATGAATCACAGATAGAATATCCTACATAAAAATATTAAATAAAACCTCAAGGAGATGGGAATGAAACAGTCAATGAAACGTGTGCTGTGCCTAGGAGCGCTTCAGGCAGTCGGGCTAGCGATGCTGGCAGGGCCCGTGTCTTTTGCGCAGGCTCAGAGCAGTGCGGGTGATTACCCCAATCGTCCCATCCGGATGATTGTGCCCTTTCCTCCAGGAGGCGCAGCCGATACGACGGCACGTATGATTAGCGAGCCGATGGCTAAGCAACTCGGTCAGACGATCGTGGTCGAGAATAAACCCGGTGGTGGCGCGACGATTGGCGCGGCTTTTGTGGCGGCGGCACCTGCTGATGGCTATACGATTTTGTACACCACGCCTGGTCCACAAATCACGAATCCGTTTTTGATGAGCAAGCTGAACTACAACCCTGCCGACTTGTTGCCAGTGTCGTCGGTTGCGTCGTTTGCCAACGTGTTGGTGGTGCCGGTGAACTCACCCGCAAAAAACGTCAAAGAACTGATTGAGTATGCAAAAAAGAATCCCGGCAAAGTGAACTTCGGTAGCTCGGGTATTGGTGCGAGTAGTCATTTAGCCGGGCAGTTATTTAAAAGCATGACCGGTGTTGATATTACGCACGTCCCTTACAAGGGTTCAGGCCCGCTCGTGAGTGATCTGATTGCCGGTAACGTGCAGATGGCGATTGATAGTCTTTCGGTCTACCTGCCCCAGATCCGCGCGGGTAAGTTGCGTGCACTCGGTGTTGCAAGTCTTCAGCGTTCACCTATCGCCTCTGATATCCCGACGATCGCTGAACAGTTACCTGGCTTTGAGGCAAGCGCGTTGAACTACATCACGGTGCCTAAAGGCACATCGCCTGCGATTATCAATAAGCTGAACCAGGCGGTGGTCGCCGTGGTGAACGATCCAGCCATGAATAAGCGCATGATCGACGCTGGCATGGATCCTAAGACCAACTCGCCCGCTGACCTTGCAAAGCAGATCGCCACCGAACAAGCGAAGTGGAAGAAGGTGATTTCTGAGTCCGGAGCTAAGGCGGATTAGTTGTTGCGTTAACTGCATTCAATCGTTTTTGCCTGGTCACAATCGGTGACAACTGCAACAGCGATTGAAACCTTTCATTGCGCTTAAAGCGCTACGCTTGCATCTCGCTGGAGAATGCAAGTTGATGAGGTCTTTACGTAGTCCTAATCGTAAGCCTACGCACCCGGGTGCCATCCTGAGGGAAGATCTTCTTCCTGAATTGGGTATCACCCGGGCCGAGCTTGCGCGCGGTCTTGGCCTGAGCGAGGTCGCTGTGTCGGAAATTTTGAATGAAAAGCGTTCGCTGATTGGAAAGTCGGCGATTTGTATCTCCAATGTGTTTGGAGGCTCCCCCGAAAGTTGGCTTCAAATGCAAAAGGCAGCAGATTTCTGGGAGATTCAGCGTCAAGAATAAATATAGAAGTGCCCGGGCAATTCGCACTGCGACAATCATTCCTGATAACGAGCGATGGCTGCACGAGCCTGCTGTAAAAAAGAGTATGGAAAAGTCTTTGGCATGGGCTGCAAAAAACCCACCCAAAGAGTCCAACCCTTCAGAATTGACTTCGACTAAGAACTGTCCATGACAGGCTTGACGCGCGTACACCTTGCAGTAACCAACCCGATCACGACGCGACTTACGGGAAGAAGTAGTCATCCGCGCAGGCAAACATCGCTAATTTGCTAAATACCTACAAAAATTAGGCATAAAAGGACAAAAACAGGGGCGTAATGCCCCGTTTTTGTGTTTTGCTGTTTTCTTGTAAGATGTCCTACATCATAAGAATATTCTCAGATTCCGGAAAAGAATGAGCTGGAATCTGAGTTCTTTTTTGCCTTGGAGACGGAAATGCCTAAGTTACCCCTTAGCCGATTCACGGTGCTGGACCTGACGCGTGTGCGTTCTGGCCCTGCGGCGGTACGTCAGTTTGCCGATTGGGGTGCAAACGTCATCAAGATCGAGGAACCAGGTGACGTGCCGGACGACAAACCCGGTGGCTCGTCGCAGTTTGCCGATTACCAGAACACCCATCGCAACAAGCGCAGCGTGACCTTGAACCTCAAGCACCCTGAGGGCAAGGCGCTGTTCATGGAAATGGTCAAGCAGGCCGACGTGGTGATCGAGAACTATCGCCCCAACGTTAAGTTCAAGCTCGGGATCGACTACGAATCACTGCGCAAAGTGAACCCGCGCATCATCCTGGCGAGCGTATCGGGCTTCGGGCAGGACGGTCCTTATGTTGACCGACCTGGTTTGGATCAAATCGCGCAGGGTTTGGGCGGCATCATGTCTGTGACGGGTGAGCCCGGTCGCGGCCCGATGCGCGCGGGCATCCCGGTTGCGGATCTGACCTCGGGTTTGTTCTGTGCAATTGGTACGTTGGTTGCGCTGCTCGAGCGTGAAGAATCAGGCGAAGGCCAGTGGGTGCAGTCGTCCTTGTTGCAAGCGCAGGTTTGGATGATGGACTTCCAGATCATGCGTTGGCTGATGAACAAAGAGATTCCAGGTCAAACGGGCAATAACCATCCGACCACGGCTGCCACAGGCGTGTATCCAACTTCAGATGGTTTTATCAATCTGGCCGCAATGGGCACAGAAATGTTCGTGCGCTTGGTCAAGGCGCTCGGGCGCCCCGAGATTGCTGAGGACCCGCGCTTTAAAGACATCAAGACGCGCGGTCAGAATCGCCCTGCGCTTAACGAATTGATTGCAGAGTGCACCAAAGAAAAACCCTCGGCCTACTGGATCGATGTTTTTAACAAAGAGGGTGTGCCTTGCGGTTACATCAAGAACGTTAAAGAGACGATGGAAGATCCGCAGGTGGTGCATCTGGGAATGGCTAAGAAACTGCAGCATCCTAAGCTCGGTGAGATTAGTGTGGTGAATCAGGCTGTGATCATGAGCCGCTCCAAGCGCGACGTGTTTACGGCTGCCCCAGACCGTGGCGAGCATAACCACGAGGTGTATGCAGAGTTTGGTATCAGTGCCGAGCGTGTCAACGCGTTGGCGAAAGCAGGCGCAATTTAAGTGACAAAGTCAGAGTAAAAGGAGAGGCATCGTGACAAAAGCTTCCGTGACTGCAACTGTTTATACAGCACGTCGCCAGCCGCTTAGCAGCCGTGGTTCGTCTACGAGCAAGTTTTTGGGTACGGGTGGTCGAGCGCCGATCGTATCGGCCTTTGATAGTCTTGGTCGCCCGGAAAACTTACCCGACGAAATCGCGCAGCAGTTACGCACGCGTATTTTGAACGAGAGCCTTGCGCCGGGGCAGCGTTTGCCGACTGAGCAAGAGCTAGGCGCGCAGTTTGGCGTGAGCCGTAACGTCGTGCGCGAAGCAATCGCCCGCCTCAAGCTCACGGGCCTAGTTGAGACACGACATGGTGTGGGCACTTTCGTCTGTGCCGATATCGCGATGCGCCCCTTCGAGGTGTCGCATGATGATTTGATGGACTTGGGTCAGATTATTCAGGTGCATCAGTTACGTGTAGAGATCGAGTCGGGTGCGGCTGCGTTGGCCGCGACCCATCGCACCAAAACACAGCTTGAAACCTTGCAGATGGCTTGGAAAAAAGTTGAGCAATCGTCTGCAGATTGGCAGATCGCTGCCCATTCGGCGGTAGACTTCCACCTGGCCGTCGCGCAAGCGGCGAACAATCCGCATTTTGTGCGCATCATGGGCCACTTGAGCCACGTGATTCACCATGCGGTGCGTACCTTCAGATTTAGAAATACCGGCACGACCCGTATCGATGAGATCGGTGATGAGCATGGACTTATCGTCGAAGCGATCGCGCGGCAGGATTCGGCGGGAGCCCGTCAAGCAATGCGTACCCATTTAGATAACGGCATGGCGCGTTATCGCAAGTTACTAGGAGACCTTTAAATCATGACCACTACCAGACTGTTGCAGGGCGAAATCACCGACAACCTCATTATCGAAAAGAAAAATGGGGCCGGTTGGATTACGTTCAATGATCCTGCTCGCCACAATGCAATGTCATACGACATGTGGGTCGCGATTCCCAAAGTCATCAAAATGTTTGAAGAAGATGACGAAGTGCGCGTGATTGTGCTGACCGGTGCAGGCGGCAAATCGTTTGTGTCTGGCGCGAACATCTCGCAGTTTGAAAAGCTGCGTACGGCGGCCGACGCTGTGGCGGAATACGAGCGTGTCGGTGAAGAAGCGCAAGGATCGATTTACAACACCTTCAAGCCAGTGATCGGACGTATCGACGGCTACTGTATCGGTGGCGGTTTGAACCTGTCGCTCTGCTGCGATGTACGGATTGCGTCGGACGCAAGCTCGTTTGCGATTCCTGCCGGCCGTCTTGGCCTGGGCTATCGCTTAACCGCAATTCGTAACCTGGTGACCACCGTGGGTGCAGCCCAGGCGCTGGACATCATGTTGTCTGCTTCGCGCTTTACTGCCAAAGAAGCATACGCTAAAGGTCTGGTGCAGCACGTTGTGCCGGTTGCCGAACTCGACAAAGCGGTTGACGAGTATGTCGCCAAAGTTGTGTCAAACGCGCCAATTACTTTGCGCACAGGCAAGAAAGCGATTCGCGAATTCCAGAAAGTGGCACCCCACATTGATGTCGCAGGCATCAAGCAAATGGTGCTCGACTGTTTTGCCAGCGAGGACTATCAGGAAGGTAAGCGTGCGTTTGCTGAGAAGCGTGCACCAGTCTTCCGCGGCAAATAAGCGACTCTGATGTCGCTGGCCCTTTGGCACGAGCTGTTCCCCTCGATTCCTGTTTTTTTGTTGATGTGTGTGGTGGTGCTGATTGCCGGCACCATCCGCTCGTTTACAGGTTTTGGGGGCGGACTTGTTCTTGCGCCGCTGTTCAGTCTGTTCATGAAGCCAGCCGATATGGTTGTGGTTGTGCTTGTCTTGAATTTTCTGACCTCGGTGCAGTCGCTGCCGGGTACTTGGCACACCACCAGCTGGCCCTTGGTCTGGTCCTTGCTGGTCCCATCATTGGTCGGGATCCCGCTGGGCGTGTGGATGATCGAGGTGCTGGATCCCATGTTGATTCGTCGCGTCATTGGTGTGGTGGTTGCTGCACTAGCGGTGATCTTATTGGTGGGGTGGACCTACAACGGTGCGCGCGGGCGCTTGCAGAATTGGATTGTGGGCGTGATGAGCGGCGGGCTCACGGCACTTGCAGGCGTCGGTGGGCCACCCTTGGTGCTGTACCTACTGTCAGATAAATCGTTATCGCCGGTTGTGATTCGATCGTTTTTTATGATGTTTTTTGCGATCGGACAAGTGTGTGCAATGAGCTACTTTGCCTTTCAGGATCTGATTAACGCCAAGCAAATGGTGTATTCGGTGTCATTCATGCCAATTTACGCGGCGTCCACCGTGTTGGGCACATACCTGTTTCACAAGGCACTTAAAACACGCGCTGATCTGATCAAGAAAGTCTCGCTTTGGTTCTTGCTGATCGTTGGGGCCGCCACGCTAGTAGTGTGATGGGGCATAATTTGGGCATCATGACGCACAAGATCCTGTTGCTCGGTGCCAATGGCCAGGTTGGCCATGCCCTGCAGACCACGCTCAAACCTTTGGGTGAGGTGGTGTGTTGCACCCGTGCCGAACTCGATTTATCCACGCTGTCCACGCAGCCTGCTGCGCTGGCTGAGTTGGTGCAGCGGGTCAAACCTACCATCATCGTGAATGCCTCCGCCTACACCGCCGTGGACCGGGCCGAGGCTGAGCCTGAGCTCGCGATGCTGCTCAACGCCCAGGTGCCCGGAGTGCTAGGGGCAGCCGCCCAAGCGGTGGGTGCCTGTGTGGTGCATTACTCAACCGACTACGTGTTTGATGGCAAAAAAGCCGGCGCCTATACAGAAACGGATCCGACCAATCCACTGTCGGTCTATGGCCGTAGCAAACTTGAAGGTGAGCGCCTACTTTCACTTAGTTGTAAGCGCAGTATTGTTTTGCGTACCAGTTGGGTGGTGGGTGCAGAAGGTGGAAACTTCCTGAAAACCATGCTGAAGTTCGCGCAAGACCGCGAGGCCTTACGGATTGTGTCAGACCAGCACGGTGCGCCGACTTCTGCTAATTTGCTGGCACAAACAACCGCTGAAATCCTGGCTGGCATGGCAGATCAGCCCGCGAACGATCCACGTTGGGGTGTCTATAACTTGGTCGCCGCCGGCCAGACCGACTGGCGTGCCTATGCCAGTTATGTGATCGCACAGGCCCGAGAATTAGGTTGGCCGATCAAAATCAAGGACGAGGCGATCACGCCCATCCTGACCGCCGACTATCCGGTGGCCGCGACTCGTCCACTAAATTCGGTGCTGGACACCACCAAGATCCGCCAAGCTTTCGGCTTACGCCTCCCGGACTGGCGGGTTGGGGTGGATGAGGTGTTACAGACCTTGACGAAGTAATTAAATCAATTCCAAGACATCGCGTAGGTGGGCCGCTGTTTGGGCCAAGTGTCTCTTCTCAAATAGATCCACCATATCTGACGCGGTGAAGCTCGGTCGCTCCCAGCGCAACCTCATTCGCTTTATTGCAGTCAGGGCGATAGGTGGGTGCAACATGATTTGATTCAGCACGAATTGATCAGGCGTTTGCAGTTCAAGATCAAATTTTGAAAGAACACTCAGAGGAAAATCTTTCGTGTTCATACTGACGATCGCGTCAGCATTGCCGCGGATCGCTGCCGCAACGACATGCCGATCGTTTTTATCTGGCAGCTCAATGCCTTCAATAAATGGCTCGTAGTCGACGATGATGCAGTCAGGAATCGCTTCTCGCATCTGAGCAAGCAGGCTTGGGATGACGCTCGAAGCCTCGGGGTATCGTGCAACGAGTGCTGACGTCCATTCCCTTTCAATTTCGTGCGTCCATCTGGCTGTGTATAAGTTGGCATGAGCAAGGCTCAGCAGAACATCTCTTTGTAATCTCGAAAACAAAACGCAGGCGTCTAGTATGGCGGTATAGCGACTACTTACCGCCATTCATAATTCCTCGTTAAAGCTATCTGAAATTTTGCGCAGGTTTGCTAGTGCAAGTTCTGAACGTTTTTTTTGCTCTTCTTGATACCGAATAAGCTCTTCAAATTCGATACGGCGGTGGCTGTTCACTAAGCGACAGTGCAGTCGTCCAGCGTTAATTTCTTTAATCACAAAAGGTCTCGATACATTTAAGAAGGCGGCCGCTTCTTGTGTAGTGAGCTCGCATTTTTGCGGCACTAAAAGCATCGGCTCGCGTTTTGCCATTTGCCGCAAGACATCGGCAAAAAATCTGAGTGCGCGGGGCGGTAGGTGAAGCTCGGGCATTGCTGCGCCAGCAACACCAGTATTGATCGTCAGTTTGATTTTCTCTGCGTTTGAATGATCCAGTGCGGAAATTAGGCAGGCACGCGCGACCGCAGCCATTTCGGCTTCAAGCTCGCTAGCTGGATCTAAAACGTGTTGGGTCATCGCAGTTTCCTAACCGTAATTGGGAAAACAATTTGCTGGATAGGTAATTATAATCGAATTAAATGATTTATTCGAAATATTCGAAACGCTATTGAAAGGATATCATGCTCGATAAGCAGTTACACCCCTATTGAGAAGTATGCGAATCCTTCTAGTACGAACCTCTTCGCTTGGCGACCTTGTCCATATGTTGCCTGCCGTCTCTGACATCGCCAAGCATCTGCCCGGCGCGCAGATCGACTGGCTAGCTGAGGAGTCGTTTGCGCAAATTCCAGCCTGGCATCCAGCCGTGCATGAGGTCATCCCTGTGGCCCATCGGCGTTGGCGGCGAGCGTGGTTTTCTAGTGAAGTGCGTGCCGCGCGGCGTGCGCTCGAACAAACGCTGCGCGAACGTCGCTACGACATCGTGCTCGACATGCAGGCCTTGCTGAAATCAGCCTGGCTTGTCCGTATGTCGCATGGCGTAAAACATGGATTGGATTTCCGTTCGGCGCGCGAGCCTCTAGCATCACTTTTTTATGACGTGCGACATCGCGTGGAGTTCTGGCAACCTGCCGTGACGCGGCAGCGTGAATTGGCTGCTGCCACGTTTGGGTATACCTACGAAGGCGCGCCAGATTTTGGGTTGCAGGCGTTCGAGGATATTGCCGCATTGATGCGTGAAACCCAAGCGCCGTACGCGGTGATCATGCCGTCGGCTAGCCGCGACGATAAGTTGTGGCCTGCTGAGGATTGGCACGCCGTGTTTGATGCGCTGACGCAGCGCGGTCTGGAATTAAAGTTACTGGCAGGCAATCCTGCCGAGACCGAACGCGCGCAAGCCTTGATCGCGGGTCGCTGCAACGCATCGGTATTGCCGCGCCTGGGGCTGCAGGATATTGCGCCCGTATTGGCTGCCGCGCATGTGATGGTTGGATTGGATAGTGGCTTGACGCATTTGTCTGCCGCGTTGGGTCGACCCACGATAGGTATCTATAAAGCCTCGACCCCTGTACGCACACCTCTAGTGGGTTCCGGCTACACCGCGAGCCTGGGCGATCGCGGCAAATCCCCTGACCGGTATGCCGTTTTGGATGCACTGAAACAGGCTCTAGGCTAGTATTCGCAATATGGCACAACAAGCGTACACCCTGCTGCTTAGAATTTTCTCGCCCTTTATTTGGGCGTGGGTGGCATGGCGCGGCCACAAGGCGGGTGGCGTTTGGCAGATCTTTTGCGCAGAGCGCTTTGGTTCTTACCCACTACGTTGGGATGGTGAGGCGCCTGTCTGGATTCATGCAGTGAGCTTGGGTGAGACACGCGCCGCGCAAAGCTTGATCACGTTGCTGTTGTCACAAGGCAATCGCATCCTGCTGACACACACGACACCAACCGGTCGAGCAGAGGGCGCACGCTTGTTCGCAGCTGAGATTGCTTCTGGCCAATTGCGTCAACAGTGGCTGCCCTATGATTTTCCTGGTGCGACACGTAAGTTCTTTGCCCACTATCGTCCGCGATTGGCGCTGCTCATTGAGCGCGAAGTCTGGCCAAACTTAATTGAGCAAGCACGGTTGGCCGATGTACCCGTAGTGCTGGCAAGTGCGCGGTTCTCTGAGCGTGCGCAGGGTCATGTGCGCCGTATTGACCAGCTGTTCATCAGCCTGATGCGCGATGCATACGCGAGCATTGATTTGGCATTGGCACAAACTGAAGACGATGCGCGTCGCTTGTATGAGATCGGCGCACCAAACGTGCAAGTCGTTGGTAATTTAAAGTTTGATGTGCAGCTGCCCGTTGTTGCTGTTGAAGCAGGGCGTGGCTGGCGCGAGCGCTTAGGCCGCCCGATTATCGCTATTGCCAGCACGCGCGAGGGCGAGGACGCGATGTTCGTCCCAGCGATCAAGCAGCGGTTGTTACACAAAGACTCCGTCATCACTGATTACCACGTGCAGCTCGATCCCATTGAGATGCCAGCCGACGCACCGTTGTTTTTGTTGATCCCTCGGCATCCACAACGGTTTGATGAGGCAGCAAAACTGCTGGATGCTGCGGACGTAAAGTATGTGCGATGGTCGACAATCCGACATAACGTAGATGCGCCGCAAGAGCTTGCGCAGACCGAAGTGGTCTTATGCGACACCTTGGGTGAAATGCCATTCTTCTATGCTGCCAGTGATGTGGCGATTGTGGCCGACAGCTTTGCGCCGCACGGCGGCCAAAACCTGATCGAGGCATGTGCAATCGGCACGCCAGTAATCGTTGGCCCGTTCACGCGTAATTTTGCAGATGCCGTTGACGGCGCTGTCGCGGTTGGCGCGGCAATTCAAATCGTGACGTCAGAGTTAGTTGATCCGGCGCAGCGCGCGGTGGCAACAGCAGTTAGCTGCTTGCAAGCGCCTGAAGCTTTGGCTGATCGTGGACGGTTAGGACGGGATTGGGTAGCTCAGCACACGGGGGCTACACAACGGATCGTGCAACAACTTAACGAGTTTGAAGCTGCCCGGGACCAATCTTCGCGGCGTCCGCATTAAGCGGCGCGGCAATGTTAGCCGCAGGGGTGCGCCCCTTCTGTGCACGCGGCGTACCAAACCAACCTTGCCCAACTGCAAACAGGCCAAGGTTAATTAACACCAAGATAATGAATAGCGTTCTCATTGATGCAATGTAATGAGAATAGGCGAGTTTCGTCAATGGGTGAACCGCCTGACGCTTATTCAATCATCAAAAGCGCTTTAATGTTTTCACGTACTCGTTTGAGTTGTATTGGCGTAACTTTGACCTTGAATTTTGCCTCGCGCGCTCTCCAATCAAGAGACTTTACTTGATCAGACAACACGACACTGGCTGTCTTGCCTAATTTGATGGCGACTTCGAATGGGTAGCCTTTCACCTGACTAGATAAGGGGCAACAAACCGCCAGGCCAACCTTTTCGTTGTAACGGGCAGGGCTCAAAATCAAAGCTGGTCGATGGCCAGCCTGCTCACGACCAACTTGTGGGTCGAAATAAAGCCAGGCAATATCTCCGGCGTCTGGGGTGTAGCTTTTGGGCACTATAGAAGCTCTTTTCCGACGGGGCGACCAAAGCTGATTTCGCCGTGCACGTTCTCAGAGGTGATTTGAGCTATCAAAGTTTCAATATGAGTCTGCGCAGGTGCAATAGGCTCAATAATGATTTTGCCCTTAAGCACGCTGACATTGACTGCTTGATCAATTTTTAGATTGGCAAGTTCCATAATCGAACTGGATATCCGTAATGCGGGGCTGTTACCCCATTTTTTGATGATCGCTCGCATACCGTATCTCCAATGTATCTACATTGTAGATACAAAAAAGAGAGGGGTCAACGTACAGCCAACAGTGCAAACAACGCGTAATCAAACAAAATTCTATAGAGTTTTATTCTCTTGTCGATTAGATCGTTTTGTCCAACTAACCACCCGCCGGCACCAAATGCGCCAACCCATCTAAAACCGGGTTGGCAAGCACTTCAATCTGCAGATGCCCCATTAGTCCCCGCACTTCTTGTTCGACTTCCGGCCAGCCACCACCACTGACACACAGCACGGGTGCCACGCCAAACTTTTCTTGTGTGATCAGGCACTGGCGATGCACGGCGCCTGCTTGTGCGGCCACCACGCCTGTCGAGATGGCCTGTAACGTTTGGCGCGGATAGTCTGTGCCTGCTCCCGAAGCGAGAGGCAAGTTCGCCGTGCCCTGCGCGAGCGATTGGCGCATCAGTGCAGGACCCGGCAGAATCAAACCGCCTTCAAAATGATTGCTCGGATTGAGCGTGTCGATCGTTGTGGCGGTACCGAAGGTTGCGAGCACTAGTGGTGGATGCGTTGTCTTAAAACGTGCGGCAAGGCCCAGCATCGACACCCAGCGATCAGCGCCGAGCTGCTCGGGTTGCGCATACCCATTCGTGACACCGGCTTGCGATGCGGACGGGGTGATCCATTGCAATGTGCAGTGGATCTCTTGCAGCGTTTGTTGAAGATGCTCTGCGACCACGTGACCCGCAACATTCACACCGAGCGCCGCGGTGGGTTGCACAGGAAGTGAGGCCAACCATTTGCGCAGGCGCTCGCGTAGATCGGCGAGCGGGTTCAAGGTAAGGGCATGGGCAGCGGCCTCGCGCCCGAGGCCCGGATGTTGCCAACCGAGCTTGATACGCGTGTTGCCGACATCCATCAAAATGATCATGCATCCCTCGTCGGGCTTGAGCGGGTTGGAGTGCGGGGTCGAATCGAAACGTCACCCACCAGAATGGGCAAGATGCCAGATGCGGTCTCGATCTTTAAGCGACCAATGGGATCAGTGCCGCATGCAATGCCAGTGTGTAGCAGTTTGCCCTGATCGATCACATCGACATGCTCACCCAGTAATCCGTCGACTTCCTGGTAGCGTGGCGCAAAAGCAGCATACCCTTTTGCGGCGTAATCGTGCAGGGTGCGCTGCCAAGCTTGTGCGAGCGTGGCGACGAGCGCGATCGGATCAACGGCGTGGCCCATCAGAATTTGTGAAAGATCAGCGACCGGACGGTTGAGATCGGCTGCCAGCGCTGCAGCACCGGATAGATTGAGCCCCATGCCGATTACAAGCAGGGGTTGTTGTGGCTTAAGCGACGGCGCGGTTTCCACCAAAATGCCGGCGAGCTTGGCTCCTTTCCATTGCAGATCGTTTGGCCATTTGAGGGTGAGCTGATGGGCAGCACGCGCACCCAGTAACGGGGTGAGGACGCTGCGCAAGGCCAGGCAGCTGGCAACGCCGAGTGCTGGTGCGATACCTGGAAGCTCTCCCGCACCAATTTTTGGGGCAAAGCCACAAGAGAACATCAGACACTCGCCTGCGGCGTTATGCCAGGGGCGTGCCGCGCGACCTTTGCCTGCTGTTTGCAGGTGGGCGCCAAGCAAGCGCGGCCAAGTGTCGGCAGAGGTGGTGGCAAGCGCGGTGGTAAAAGCACTCCCGATCGTCCGCGCCAAATCCCCCAGATCCTTATTCGTCGAGCCGGTGCTTTCTACCCACTTCACTGCTTGAAATGCCGGCAACAACGCACTGAGCCTGTCACGAAATGTGTCGGGCGCAGGAAACGGGATCGCAGCGGTTGAATCGATTGTCATCACCTGATTTTACGGGGTGAATTATGATGGGGGTACTTTATGGATTCCGTATCCTTTGCATGACGCTTAGTTCGACTTCTTCGCAGGCAGACAGGTTGGTCGTCTTGGACGACAAGCGCTGCCGTCTGAGCGGGGATTGGAACGTACAAGCGCTTGCCGTTTCGGGTGAAGTCGAGCGGCGCCAAGCGTTACTTGCTCGGGTGCAACCCAGCATGGGCTGGGATCTGACCGGTATTACCAAGTTCGACGCCGTGGGCGCGCAATTGCTCTGGAAGCGTTGGGGCGCGAAGTTGCCCGCAGGCATCCAACTCACCGATAGCCAGCGTGCCCTGTTTGATGTGCTGGCTGAATATCCCGTTGAACTGTCACCTGCCGCGCAACCAACCGATTTGCTAGGCTGGGTCCGTAGCATTGGGCTTGGCATGTTTGTCGCGGCGGAGCATGGGCTAGGCCTACTGAGGATGCTCGGCGAGTTCATGGTTGATTTGGGTCGTTTTATGTTGCGACCCTCACGCGGGCCTTGGCGCGAAACCTCGGCGCAGGTGTATCGCGTGGGCGCGCAGGCGCTCGGCATCACCGCACTGGTCGGGTTCCTGATCGGTATCGTGTTGTCGTATCTCTCTGCGCAGCAGCTCGCGGTGTTTGGGGTGGGGCAGTTCATCGTCAAGCTGCTGGGCGTTGCAACCGTACGAGAGCTGGGGCCGATTCTGGCGGCAATTCTGGTCGCCGGTCGTTCCGGCTCGTCGATCACCGCGCAGATTGGTGTGATGCGTGTCACCCAAGAGCTTGATGCCATGGAAGTCATGGGGATCTCGCACGGACAGCGTTTGATTTTGCCGCGCGTCATTGCGCTGGCAATTGCGATGCCGCTGTTAGTGCTCTGGACCGATACTATTGCGTTGATTGGCGGAATGCTGGCTGCGAAGTTCCAGCTTGGTTTAACAGTTGAGTGGTTCTTCGGCCAACTGCCAGATGCGATTGGTATAAAAAATTATTGGATCAGTGTGATCAAGGGCGTTACGTTTGGTGTTTGGATCGCGTTGGCGGCGTGTCATTTTGGCTTGCGCATCAAACCGAATACGGAAAGCCTGGGGCGTGGCACGACTGCCTCGGTGGTGACAGCCATTACGGGTGTGATCCTGATCGATGCCTTGTATGCCATCCTGTTTAACGAGATGGGTATATGACGACGGCCCCCATCATCTCGGTGCAGCACCTCACGACCGCCTTTGGCACGCACGTCGTGCATCAGGACTTGAGCCTCGACATCTATCCCAAAGAAATCCTCGCCTTAGTGGGCGGCTCCGGCTCTGGTAAGACCACCTTATTGCGGCAGATTCTGGGGCTCGATAGTCCGCGCAGTGGTGTTGTAAAAGTATTCGGTCGGCCCGTCCACGACTACACGGGACAGGATCGTGTTGCGTTGACGCACCGCTGGGGCATGCTGTTTCAGGCGGGCGCACTGTTCTCGGCCTTGCCGGTATTCGATAATATCGCTTTGCCCTTGCGCGAGTTGCATCACTTGCCGGAAGCCTTGATTCGCGATGTGGTGCTGATGCGCTTGAGCTGGATGGGCTTGACTGCGCGCGATGCCGATTTGATGCCGTCAGACTTGTCAGGTGGCATGATTAAACGTGTCGCGTTGGCCAGAGCGTTGGCGCTCGATCCGGAGTTATTGTGTCTGGATGAGCCCACGGCAGGGCTCGACCCGCAGCGCGCTGATGAGTTTGTTGAACTGATCCGCGTGCTGCATCGTGAATTAGGCTTTACGGTTGTGATGGTGACGCACGACCTGGATACCATTGGTGCCTTGGCCTCGCGTGTCGCGGTCTTGGCTGAAAAGAAAGTGTTAGTTGAGGGCACGTTAGAGACGGTGATGGCAACCAAGCACCCGTTTATAGATGCCTTTTTTCATAGTGAGCGCGGTGTGCGTGCGCTCGGGGCGACTGCCGCCAAGGATGTGAATCATGGAAAACCGTAGTCACGCGTTACTTGCGGGATTGTTCACCTTGCTGCTTGTGATCGCAGGCGCGATTGGTGCCGTATGGGTCAGCAAGAAGAACGTGCCGCTCATCCCCTACGAGCTTGTTGCAAGTTCGCCGGTCACGGGGCTATCGGTGCAATCGGCTGTGCGCTATCAAGGTGTGCCAGTGGGCCGCGTGCAGTCGCTACGCTTTATGCCTGACAAGCCAGGTCAAGTTCGGATTTTGATTGGTATCGATCCCAACACACCGCTGACTGAATCAAGCTGGGCAGAGATTGTGACGGCGGGCGTGACAGGGATCTCTAACGTTGAATTGCGCGACGATGGAAAGTCAAAAAAACGCTTGGTCTCGTCCGCCGAAAAAATTCAAGATATTCCGATTCGGCCGAGTTTTCTTGAGCGCTTGCAAACCCAAAGCGACGAAGTTTTGCCAGCGCTTGAGCGCATCATGCATCAGATTGAAAAAGTAACGAGCGATCAAAATGTCGAATCACTGCAAACCACGATGAAGAACGTGGCTGAGTTGTCGACGCAATTGAATCAATCTGCCAAGTTGCTTGAGCCCGGCCTAAAGAAGATTCCTGCACTCGTCGATGGTGTTACAGCGATGACGCGTCGAATGGACGACGGCATTGTTTTGCTGACACGCCGTCTGGATGGCGCGATGGCGGACATTGGTATTTTGACCCGCTCAGCCCAGGATGCGATTGCGCAGGTTAACGCCAGTACGTTGCCAGACATATCTCTGCTGTCATCAAGTGTGGTGGATGCCTCGCGCACGCTGACGCGTACCGTACGCCAATTTGGGCAAGCTCCACAGTCGTTTATTTTTGGCCCACCACGCGTGGCGCCAGGCCCGGGTGAGCCAGGGTTTGCGGGATTTGGCTCAGCCGCGCCTTAAAGGAAAATCATGAACACATTCTGGATGAAGTTATCTGCGGTCATCGCCGTGCTGTTTGCGGTAACTGGCTGCTCTATTGGAGGGGGCGAGGCGCGTGCGCCGCGGCAGCTTGATTTGGGAGCGGGGTTTACCGCTGCGGCTGGCAATCCACCGGCCCACCGACCCTTGTTACTCGCACCCATGACGGCCTCGGCGCTGCTCAATGACACGACGGTCATCTGGCGCGTGGGCGAGAGCGGACAGCCGCAGGGCTTTACAACCTATCGCTGGGTTGCACCACCGGCTCAGCTAGTTACGCAGCGCCTGATGGCGCGTTTATCCCTGCAAGGTGCGGTACTGGAGCAAGGCATTGGCGGCGACACGCCCCAGCTACGCCTGAATCTGCAAAGTTTTGAGCAACTTTTTACGCCTGACGGTAAATCGAGCCAGGGCGTGCTGATCATGCAATCGGTCTTGTTGCGCAACAACCGTGTCGTCGCGCAAAAGCTGATCGACATCAAAGTGCCAGCGACCTCGCAGGACGCCGCAGGTGGCGCCCAAGCCCTTCGACTCGCGACGGACCAGGCCGCGGAACAAGTGGCACAATGGCTGACCCCTTTCTTGAAACCTTAGTAGATTTATGCCTGCACATACTGAAACCACAACTTTTGATGGCTTGGCTGGCGTCATCGATTGCGCGCTCGACTGGCCCGATGGTGCCCCCACAGGTTGGGCCTTGATTTTGCATCCCAATCCCTCGCAGGGCGGGACGCGCGACAATAAAGTAGTGACGACGCTTGCGCGGGCATGCGTGCAGCAAGGGTTGCTCGCCATTCGCCCCAATTTCCGCGGGATCGGCACGTCGGGTGGCGCGTTCGACCACGGCAAGGGCGAACTACAAGATATGGCTGCGCTGGTGGAGCAGTTTCGTGTGCGCTATCCCGAGATCGCCGCTAAGCCCTGGGTCTTGGGTGGATTCTCGTTTGGTACCTCGATTGGCGTGCAGTTGTATGCCCAATGGGAGAAATTGCAGAAGAACTTGCCAAACATCGTCATTTTGACGGGCTCTGCGGCCCTGCGTTTTCGGCATAACGATGCCAAGGCACCGGAAGATGCTCTGGTGATCCACGGTGAGAACGATGAGGTGGTGCCTTTGTCCGAAGTCATGGAGTGGGCGCGTCCGATAGGGATGCCGGTTGTGGTCATCCCGGAGGCCGGGCATTTCTTTCACGGCAAGCTGCTCGTACTAAGGCAACTAGTACAGACAAGATTAAAGGCCTTACTCTAGCGCGCTGAGTTGGAATGCCTATAATGGGGTTGTTACGTTGTTTGAAGACCTCAGCCATGTCCGAGCCCCTATTTTTAGCAGTCCGTGGCGCTTTGCGCGCAAGTGTTCTGACGCTTGCCGGCGCAGCTGTGGTGTTATCGCTGGCGGTTAGTTCGCCGCAAGTCCACGCCCAGAGTTCTTCGACCCCGGCGGCCAAGCCCGCCCCAAAAGGCAAGGGCGAGCCCGCTCCTAAAGCAGAACCGGCAGCCCCTGCTAAGCCAGCCCCCTCCGAAGCAGCCGTTTCAGCTAAGACGCCATCACCCCTGACACCCGTGCAAGTCGGTGAAATGTCGAGCGTACCTGTGCCGACCATCGCAGCACGTGCCTGGATTACGGTTGACGTGACCAGCGGACAGGTTGTTGCCTCGTCGAATGCCGATCAGAAAATTGAGCCCGCCTCTCTGACCAAGATCATGACGGCGTATGTGGCGTTCACCGCGATTAAAGAAAAGCGCTTAACGCTCGAGCAGCAAGCGAACGTCTCAACCGTCGCTTGGAAGACGCGCGGTTCGCGCATGTTTATTGAGCCGCGCAAACCCGTGACGGTCGATGAACTGCTCAAGGGCGTCATCATCCAGTCTGGTAACGATGCTTCAGTGGCCTTGGCAGAGGCGGTGTCGGGTAGCGAGGCTGCCTTTGTTGACACCATGAACAAAGAAGCAGCGCGCATGGGCATGGTCAATACCGTGTTCAAGAATGCAACCGGTTTGCCTGATCCTGAACATGTCACCACCGTACGTGATCTTGCCATCATCGCGCGTCGCATGATCAATGATCATCCGGATTATTTTCCGTATTACTCAATGCGTGAGTTCACGTACAACAAGATTAAGCAGTCCAACCGTAATCGCTTGTTATGGGCTGATCCATCGGTAGATGGCATGAAGACTGGCCACACCGATGCCGCTGGCTATTGCCTGGTTGCAACCGCGAAGCGGGGTGATCGCCGTGTGATTACTGTGTTGGTGGGTTCTGACAGCATGGCGACCCGTGCTGAAGAAAGCCTCAAGATTCTGAACTGGACGTTCCAGAACTTTGAGACGATCAAGATTTTTGATAAGTCGCAGCCGGCTGTTGAGGCACGCGTCTGGCAAGGTAAAACCGACGAAGCTAAGCTAGGTGTGTCGACCCCATTGTGGGTGACGGTGCCGCGCGGCCGTGCCGGTGATGTTAAGCCAATCGCCAAGCGTCCAGACCCACTGCTTGCGCCGCTCGGTGCGGGCGAGAAGGTCGGTACGCTGACCTTGATGCTGGATAATAAGTTGTTGCGCTCTGAGCCGCTTGAAGTGTTGGAGGCGGTTGAACGCGCAGGCTTTGTTGGCCGAACAGTTGATACCGTCAAGTTGTGGTTCCGGAAATCAGAAAAATCTGAATAATCTTATTAATCAATCGAACGCAGAGAGCAGAACAAATGGTGCAGAACATGTTGATTCAAGGTGTTTCGGGCAATCCAACCGTTTATGTGAACGGTGTCTTCGGACCGTTGTCCGAAGCAAAGATTTCGGTGCTCGATCGTGGTTTTATTTTTGGTGATGGCATTTACGAAGTTGTGCCGATCTATAACGGCAAGACCTTCCGCATGGCCCAGCATTTAGCGCGTCTGGAGCGCAGCCTTGCCAAGTTGCAGATTCAGAATCCTATGAGCAAGGCTCAGTGGGAAGCCTTGGTTAAGGAGCTGACTGATCGCAATAGCGAGCCAACCAGCATGGTCTACATCCAGATGACCCGCGGTGTGGCCAAGCGTGATCACGCCTTTCCTGTGCCACCCGTGCAGCCCACCGTGTTTGCAATGGTGGCTCCAATGACACCTCCTTCAGCCGCAGTCCGCGAGAAAGGGCTGACCTCTGTCAGTATCCCTGACGAGCGCTGGCTGCATTGCGATATCAAATCGGTGTCCTTGCTCGGGAATGTGCTGGCCAAACAGGCCGCCGTGAACGCGGGTGTAGATGAGGTCATTCAATTCCGCAACGGTAACCTCACCGAAGGCGCCTCGTGCAATATTTGGGTGATCCAACAGGGCAAACTGATTGCTCCGCTCAAAGACAATCTGGTGCTCGAAGGCATCCGGTACGGCCTGCTTGAAGAGCTCTGCAAAGAAGCCGGCATTGTTTTTGAGTTACGTGTGGTCAAGCAAGAAGAGGTTCAGGCCGCGGACGAAATCCTGATGTCTTCGGCGACCCGTGAAGTGCTGGCTATTGTTCAGCTCGACGGCAAGCCCGTTGGCGCTGGTAAACCTGGGCCAGTCTTCCAGAAGCTGCGTGCTGCTTACGATGCGCGCATTGCCGCACTGTAAACATGACTGCGCCTGAACAAGAATCGCTGATTAAGTACCCGTGTGCTTTTCCCATCAAGGTGATGGGAAAGCAAACACCTGAGCTTGCTCAGGCGTTATCCGACTTGGTACGTGAATACGACCCTGCTTTTGATCCAGCTACCGTTGAAATGCGCCCTAGCAAGGGTGGTAACTACATGGGGCTGACCTTCACCATCAATGCAACCTCGCGCGAGCAGCTCGATAATTTGTATCGCGCACTGCACGGACACCCGCTGGTCTCGGTGGTGTTGTAATGTCGCGGGTGTGGCCGCGCCCGTCCGACTATGAGCCTGTTTGGCGCGCCATGCAGGATTTCACACAAGCGCGCACACCCGACACCCCTGACGAACTCTGGCTGGTCGAACACACACCTGTTTACACCCTGGGCCAGGCAAGCAAGCCTGAACACTTGCTCAACCCTGGCAATATTCCTGTCATCCAAACCGATCGTGGTGGGCAAGTGACGTATCACGGCCCTGGCCAGGTGATGGTCTATATTCTGGCCGACCTCAAGCGCTCGGGGCACTACATCAAGCAGATGGTCAACGAGATCGAAGAGTCTGTGATCCTGACCCTGGCTGGTTTTGGTGTCGAGCATGCCTGCCGCAAAGACGGCGCACCTGGCGTGTACGTCCCGATGGGCAACACGCTCGCCAAAATTGCCGCTCTGGGCATCAAAGTGCGCAATGGCTGCACCTATCATGGTGTCGCCTTGAACGTGGATATGGATTTGAAGCCTTTTGAGGGCATTAACCCCTGCGGATATGCGGGATTGCAGACGGTCAACATGGTCGACATGGGGCCGCGTGCGCAATGGGATGATGTCGCGCAAGCATTAGCCACACAAATCGCTGCCCAATGTGGCTTGCGGCTCTCCAACGGGTAGAATAGGGTTATCCCTTTACTCTTGGCGGCGCGACGTTTAGCGGCGAAGCGCCCAGGCAATTTATGTCGACAACCACTCCACCTTCTGCCTCCACTGAGCCCACGGCTGCGCCCTACGATGCGACGCAAAAGCAAAAGTCTCAGGCTAAAACCTCGCGTATCCCGATCAAGGTCGTGGCAGCCGAGCGCTTAAAGAAACCAGAGTGGATTCGTGTCAAAGCCGCACCGGCTGGTTCGCGCTTCTACGACATCAAACGTATCTTGCGCGAACATAATCTGCACACGGTGTGTGAAGAAGCTTCGTGCCCCAACATTGGCGAATGCTTTGGCAAGGGCACGGCCACCTTCATGATCATGGGTGACAAGTGCACGCGTCGCTGCCCGTTTTGTGATGTGGGCCACGGCCGTCCTGATCCGCTAGATGTCGATGAACCCGTTAACCTCGCACGAACCATTGCCGCACTGAAGCTCACTTATGTGGTGATCACTTCAGTGGATCGCGATGATTTGCGCGACGGTGGTGCAGGCCATTTTGTGGAATGCATCCAGAAGGTTCGTGAGTTGTCCCCAACCACCAAAATTGAAGTCTTGGTGCCAGACTTCCGTGGTCGCTTAGATCGTGCACTTGAGATCCTGGATGGAGGGCCACCCGACGTGATGAATCACAACATGGAGACGGTGCCACGCCTGTACAAACAGGCGCGCCCAGGTTCTGATTACCTGCACTCACTCAAACTCTTGCAAGAGTTCAAGAAGCGTCATCCTGGCACGCCAACAAAATCGGGCTTGATGCTGGGTCTCGGTGAGACCGACGAAGAAATCCTGCAGGTGATGCGAGACATGCGTGCACACGATGTTGAGATGTTGACGATTGGACAGTATCTGCAACCGTCAGAGCACCACTTGCCTGTGTTGCGCTATGTGCATCCCGACACGTTCAAGATGTTTGAGCGTGAAGCATATGCTATGGGCTTTCAGCATGCAGCGGTGGGTGCCATGGTGCGTTCGTCCTACCATGCAGATGAGCAAGCGCATGCCGCGGGTGTTGCCCAGGTTCTCTAGCTTAAACAGGTTTCACCGCCGCTATGCAGCTTCAAGGAATTCGTGTCGTTGACTTGACCCGTATTTTGTCTGGTCCCTTCTGCACGATGTTTTTGGCTGACATGGGTGCCGAGGTCATCAAGATCGAAGACCCAGACGAGGGTGACCCGGTCCGTAAGCAAGGCGAAGCACCGAACGGCTACTCGTTCTATTTCGCATCGTTTAACCGCAACAAGCGTTCGATCACGCTTGATCTGCGTTCAAGCGAAGGCAAAGATATTTTGCGCAAGTTGCTGGCCACAGCAGATGTGGTGGTCAACAACTATCGCCCGGGCATCATGGAAAAGATGGGTTTTGGTCGCGAAGCGCTTGCACAAATCAAACCAGACTTGATCAGCTGTAACGTGACGGGCTTTGGGCTCGATGGTCCCTATGCAGATCGTCCGTCGTTTGATTTTGTAGCGCAGGCCATGAGCGGCTTCATGAGCGTGAATGGTGCGGCGGACCAACCGCCTATGCGCGCGGCGCCGCCGATCTCGGATCTGGTGGCGGGCTCGTATGCCGCGATGGGCATTCTTGCGGCGCTGGTGCGACGTGCGCGCACAGGGCAAGGCGAAGAAGTGACGACTTCCTTAACCGACAGCATGACAAGCATGCTGGCATTTTTGGCGGCTAACTATTTTGCGACAGGCGAGCTGCCGTTGCGTACCGGCAACGATCATGCGCTGGCTTCACCCTACGGTTTGTTTGAAGCAGCCGATGGGCAAGTCGCGATTGCACCGAGCAACGATACCTTTTATCTAAAGCTGATTGATGCGCTTGAGCTTGGGCACCTGCGCGACCGCGCTGAGTTCAAAACCAACGCGCTCCGGTTCGAGAATCGTGCCTTGATTAACGCCGAGTTGAACGCCAAGATCAAACAAAAACCGATTGCGCATTGGATCGCCCGATTAAACGAGGCGGGCGTGCCGTGTGGTCGAGTCCTGAATCTAGGCGAGGTGTTTGAAGATCCGCAAACGCGTCATCAGCAGATGCGCCTGACGATTGAGCATCCTAAGCACGGTGCCATGGATGTCTTGGGCTTTCCGATCAAGTTTAGCGATGAGCCTTGCGTGATAAATCGCCCACCGCCTGACCTCGGTGCGGATAATGCCGCTGTCCTGCAAGAAATTGGCTTAACGCCAGAGGCGATTGCGGAGTTATCTAAGCGTAAAATCATTTGAATAAAAATAATTCTGAAAAAAGTATTTCTGAACTTAAGAGAGACGAGTCATGAGCAAAACGTTTGTAAAGATTACTGAGGTCGGTACCCGTGACGGGTTTCAGGCCGAGCGCGAGTTCATCCCAACCGCAGATAAGGTTGCTGTCATCGATGCATTGATCGATGCAGGTATATCGAGCGTAGAAGCGACGTCGTTCGTGTCGCCCCGCGCCTTGCCGCAACTTGCTGATGCTGCCGATGTACTGGCACAAGTGCAGCGCAAGCCAGGCACCGAAATTGCGGTACTCGTCCCCAACGCCCGTGGTGCGGAGCGCGCAGCCGCCGCCAAGGCCGATGTCATGGTCGGCTTTATTTCGGCGAGCGAAAGTCATTGCAAGACAAACCTGAATAAGACGATTGACGAGGCCATTGCCGACTTCGCACAGGTTGTGCCAATTGCCGAGCAATGGGGCATCAAAATGCACGGTGGTTTAGCGACGGCCTTCGGCTGCCCGTTCGAAGGCGATGTGCCAATTGAAAATATTTTGAAGATTGTTGGCGCCTACCATTCTTACGGTGTGCGTCGCATTGGTTTTGGTGACACAACGGGCATGGCGACGCCTCCTGTCGTGACTCGTACAGTCGACGCTGTGCGCAACAAGTTTCCGGATATGCAGCTCGCACTGCACTTTCACAATACGCGCGGTGTGGGCTTGGCCAACGTCATGAATGGCTTGAAGCTAGGCGTGACGGAATATGAGTCCTCGATCGCCGGTTTGGGTGGCTGTCCGTTTGCACCGGGTGCGACAGGCAACATCTGTACCGAAGACTTGGTGTATTTGTTACATGAATGCGGCTACGAGACCGGCATCGACCTCGAGAAGTTGATTGCCGTGGCGCAAATGGTTGAGAAAATGATGGGACGCCAATTGCCAGGTCAAATGATGAAGGCAGGCCCGCGCTTGAAATTAATGTCTATGGATTCTGTACGCCGTGCGGTAGGCTAAGTCATCGCAGTCGGGCAAAAGAGCAAAACATTGCCGGCCCGATGATTGAAAGTTCTTTGAGGAGACAACATGTTTTTAAAAAAATGCGTGCCCGCCTGGGCACTCGCACTCGGGCTTGTAGCAACAGGTCCAGCACTCGCACAAGGGGTGGCGTTTCCGACGCAACCGATTCGCTTGGTTGTGGGCTTCCCTGCTGGTGGTGCGTCGGATGTTGCGGCGCGCGCTATCGCAAGCCAGATGACGACGCAGCTTGGTCAGCAAGTCATTGTTGAAAATAAGCCAGGTGCGGCGAGCAATATCGGCGCCGAGTTTGTCGCAAAATCGAAACCCGATGGCTACACCCTGTTGCTGGGAACGATCTCGACATCGATCAACGGGAGTTTGTATAAGAATCTGAACTACAACCCCAGCACTGATTTTGTAGCGGTATCGCAGATTGCGTCGACCGCGTTCTTGTTAGTTTCGAATCCGAACTCTCCTTATAAGACGGTCGGCGACATTATTGCTGCTGCAAAGAAAGCGCAAGGAACATCGAAGCTGCCTGATTACGCAACAGCCGGTAACGGCAGTGGTTCGCATTTGTTTACGGAATTTTTCGCCTCAATGGCGGGTATCAAGCTCAACCATATTCCGTATCGCGGCGCAGCACCTGCAGTCGCCGATGTGATGGGCGGGCAGGTGCCGATCACCTTCGACAATATCTTGACGACACTTGCACAAACGAAGTCAGGCAAGTTGCATGCGATTGCAGTGAGCACCAAGACACGCTCAAGCGTAGCGCCTGAGATCCCAACCATCGCCGAGTCCGGTGTGCCCGGCTACGACGCGACAGCATGGTTTGGTGTCTTCGCACCCAAGGGAACGCCAACCCCAATTGTGAACAAATTAGCTGAGTCGATCCAAGCTGCGGTGCGTACCAAAGCTGTGACGGACGTTTTGCTTAAGTCGGGTGCTGAGCCAGTTGGGTCAACACCGGCACAATTTGATGCATTCTATAAAGCCGAGGTCGCGAAATGGGCACAAGTAGTTAAGAACGCCAACGTCAAAATTGACTAAGCGCATCATGAAAATCTGGCATCAAAGTTTTACAGTGTTGGGAGATTTGGGCCCGTATCAGCAAGCGCTGAAAGCCCACTTCGCGCGCGTAGCGCGACCCGATACGCAGATCGATATGCATGGCATGGCGCCAGGCACCTACTCGTCTAACTACCCCGGCTCTGATATCCGTCACGCCGCGCTGTTTCATTTGCATGGGATGCAGTTCATGCAAGCAGCGGTGTTGGCGCAAGAGCAGGGGTACGACGCGTATTCGATTAGCACGCTGCCCGATCCGGCCTTGCGCGAGATCCGCGCGCTAGTGGATATTCCGGTGGTGGGATATGGCGAGTCGGCCATGTTCACAGCCTGCTTGCTTGGTCGCAAGTTTGGCGTTCTGGTGTTTATCGAAGACTTTAACGAGCTTCTCGCACAAAACGCAGAAAGCTATGGCTTGTCGTCACGCTTTGCGGGCGCCGCACCAGTGGGCTTTACGTTTAACGATGTCTTGAAGGGTTTCGAAGACCCGACCGAGATGATTGAAAAATTCAAGGTCGCAGCCCGCAAGCTCATTGCGCAAGGTGCAGATGTCATCATCCCGGGTGAGGCACCGATGAATGTGCTGTTGGCCCGTAATGGCGTGACCGAAGTCGATGGCGTGACTATTATGGATTCGTTGGGTACATGGGTGAAGCACGCTGAAATGATGGTGGACTTGCGTCGCTTATGCGGCACTAAGCCGAGCCGTAAGGGCTACTACCATCGTTTGCCTGAACTTGAGCGTGTCAAAGAGATTTTTACGTTCTACGGAATTGATAAGCGCACACCTGGTGTTTGAGGGTAGTCGTCAGGAGAAAGACATGGAACAACAGTTTGATGTAGTCGTTGCAGGGTGTGGTGTAGCCGGCTTGTCGGCCGCTGTGACTGCCGCGGAGCGCGGCTTAAAGGTCGCGGTGCTTGAACGTGCTTCGCGTGAAGATCGTGGCGGACAGAGTCGCTACACAGAAGCTTATTTACGTATGAAAGCGCTGGATCAGGTAACGGATGACTTCGAAGATTTTCTGGCCTCAAACGTTGGGCCTTACGTTGAACCCGAGTTGATGGCTGAGATGGCTGTGAGTAGTGAAAACTGGTCGCACGTGACGCGTACATTGGCCTTGCCTGACACGGAAGTGATTGGCAACTTCGCGGACAAAGTCCCACCGACTATCAAGTGGTTGCAGGGCCTGGGTGTGAAGTTTGATTTTCTGCCCACGGCGTTCCTAACTAAAACTCAACCACGCTTGCTGCCAGTGGGGGGTGGTGCTGCGCTGGTCGAAGCACTTGCTGCACAAGCAGAAAAGTTAGGCGTTACGTTTTTTTATCACACAACAGCGCGTCGTCTACTCCTGGATGACGACGAACGTGTAGTGGGGATCGTTGCGAACCAACAAGGTACACACACGATCCGCTTCAAGGGCAGTGTTGTGTTGGCGTGTGGTGGCTTTGAGGGCAACCCGGCCTTGCAATCCAAATATATCGGACCCCGTTCCGTGTATTTGCGACCGATTTGCAAAGCGGCGTACTTTAATCGTGGTGAAGGCATTGAAATGGCACTGGAGATTGGTGCTGCGCCCTCAGGCGATTTTGGTAGCTACCATGCCGAGCCAATTGATCCACGCTCGGGTGTATCAGAGCCTGCAGTTTTTATTTTTCCGTACGGTATTCTGGTCAACAAGTCCGGCAAGCGCTTCGTGAACGAAGCGCCCGGTACGGTCGATGCCTGGTATGAACGGATCACGCGCAGAATCTATGAACAAGACGAAGGGATCGCCTACGTCATTCTGGATCAGCGCATCAAAGACATTCCTAACTATCGTCTAGCGATTCGCAGTGATCAGCCTGCCATCGAGGCAGATTCGATCGAGGCGCTTGCAGTCAAGCTGGGTATTGATCCAGACACGCTCGCGCAAACACTCGACGACTACAACGCGGCGTGCCCTGCTGTCGTAAATCATTATGATCCGCTTAAGTTGGATGGTGTTGCCACAACCGGCCTGCAACCGCCTAAAAGTAATTGGTCGTTGCCGATTGATCGTGGCCCATTCATGGCGTATCCGATCATCTCGGCAAACGTCTTTACCTTTGGTGGGTTGAAAGTGAATCCGAACGGTCAAGTGCTGGATACCGATGGCTATCCCATGCCAAACTTGTACGCAGCTGGTGAAGTAATCGGCATGTATTACACCAACTATGCTGGGGCGACCTCAGTGTTGAAAGGGCTCGTATTCGGGCGACTGGCTGCTCAGAATATTGCTGAACAGCGCAACTAAGTCGTTTTGTCGGAGGCATTGATGTACGCAGCACAATTTTTGTCAGGCCGTGTCGCGCTCGTGACTGGTGGCGCCGGTGGAATTGGCAATGCGGTGTCTGAGGCGCTCGCCTCCTATGGTTGTCAGGTGGTCGCTGCGGACCTGCCGACACGCCTAGGTGCGATGGACACCGGAGGCGGTATTGAGCATGTTGCCTTGGATGTTACGGATGTGCGCGACGTGCAGCAATGTGTCGAAGGGGTCGTCAAGCGCCATGGGCGTTTGGATATTCTGGTCAACGTGGCGGGAGTTGTTTCGACAGGTAGCGCGCAAGCCTTGGCCGAAGCCGAATGGGACCGTGTCATCGATATCAATCTGAAAGGTACGTTTTTGTGTTGCCAGGCAGTGATGTCGGTGATGAAGCAACAGCAACACGGACGGATTATTAATTTTGGTTCTGTCTTGGGCAAAAACGGTGGAAACCCACGCCCCTGGATTGATCCCAAAGAACAAGAGCGTGCCGGCAACGTCGCCTATGGTGTCTCTAAAGCAGGTGTGCACCTCATGACGTCCTATCTGGCGCGCGAGTTAGCAGCCAGTGGTGTGACGGTTAATGCGGTGGCGCCCGGGCCCATCGCCTCGGCGATGACGACAAGTTTCCCCCAAGTCTTGCGCGATTTGATCCCAGTTGGTCGTATGGGGAGGGCAGCGGAAGTCGCTTCAGCGTTTTTATTCCTCGCTTCACCCGAATCGGCTTTCATTACGGGTGAGGTGTTGGATGTAAACGGCGGGTTATGGTCAGATTGAGATGTAAGTGTTGAGCGAGCATGTATTAATTGCTTACACCGCTTACACTCACGTTATTCCCTGATATGAGGTTTGTGATGCCTTTTTGTACCGCCTGTGGTGCCAAGAATCCCGAAGAAGCTCGGTTTTGTAATGCCTGTGGGGCTGCGATGCCAACCGTTGCGCCGGTTGCTCCGGTATTCACTCCCGCGGTTGTCGCGCCCCTCAAACCATTCGATAATCCGAACGAGCTATGGAAGATGTTTTTCTACGTAGCATTGTTTAATCTGGGGATGTACTTTTTTACGACGTCCTCAGAGGATATTTTGGCCTATGGCGTGGCGGTCATCGTAGGTATTTCGGCGATCTACTTCGGTATCGCATATTGGATCGTAAAAGTGCAGGGCGTCGATAAGAATCGCTCGCTATGGATTCTTCTGCTTATCGCCTTCCATGTCTATGCCTACCTTGACGGTCTGTCAGGCATTGATGACCTGACGAATCCCAATACGTTCGATATCTATGACACGTACTTGTCTGGGCTGCCGGAGCTGTTTATATTGATCAAGTTGTTCCTTGCGTTGCGCGAGCGCGTCTCACAAAAAACGTAATTACTGCATACCTAGGTGCGTTTCCAAAGCGAGTCGGGTCGACCAGCCGCTTTGTTCAGACTGCGCGCAAAGATAAACAATAAGTCAGAGAGCCGGTTCAGATATTGTCCGGGTAGCGGTCCAAGTAAGGGCGCAAGTGGTTGGTCGGCCGGGACATCATGCGCAAGCGCAACCACCGAACGCTCCGCGCGACGACAGACGCTACGCGCAACATGCGCGAGCGAGGCCGCACGTGTCCCGCCTGGCAGGATGAATTCCTTCAAGGCGGGTAGGTTCGCATTCAACGCAGCGATTTGTTGATTTAGGTATGCGACCTGTTCGGCTTTCATCAGAGAATACCCAGGTACCGCAAGCTCGCTCCCTAAATCAAAAAGTACATGCTGCGCCGGCGCGATGACGGCCGCAAGGTCCTGCGGCAGTGGCTCTGCAAGCAGAACCCCCAGGCAGCTATTCAGTTCATCGACATCACCCATGGCTTGCACGCGCGCGCTATCTTTTGCGACGCGACTGCCATCACCTAACCCTGTGGAGCCATCATCGCCGGTGCGAGTGGTGATAACCGATAGGCGAGTGCTCATGGTTTATTGCCTTTTATAAGACGTAACGGGCAAGATCCTGACTGCCAGCAGCTTCGGCTAGCTTGTCATTCACATAGGTGGCGTCGATGCTGATGGTCTTGCCACTGCTGGCTGTTGCATCAAACGACAAATCTTCGAGCAGCTTTTCCATCACGGTGTAGAGACGGCGAGCACCAATGTTTTCTGTCCGCTCGTTGACGTCAAACGCGAGCTCAGCTAAGCGTGCGATACCTTCGTCTGTGAACGCAAGTTGTACGTCTTCAGTCGCGAGCAAAGCGGTGTACTGCTTGGTGAGCGACGCATCGGTGTCACAGAGAATGCGCACAAAATCTTGAGCAGTGAGTGAATCGAGTTCAACACGAATGGGAAAGCGGCCCTGTAACTCAGGGATCAAATCCGATGGGCGTGACAAGTGAAACGCACCGGAGGCAATAAACAGGATGTGGTCCGTGCGGATCATGCCGTATTTTGTTGTGACGGTGGTGCCCTCGACAAGCGGCAACAGATCGCGCTGCACGCCTTGGCGAGATACATCAGCACCACCGGACTCTTGGCGCGTGGCGATCTTGTCGATCTCGTCCAAGAACACAATGCCGTGCTGTTCGACTTTGTTGATGGCAACGGTTTTGAGATCATCCTCATTGATTCGTTTGGAGGCCTCTTCCTCAACCAGGAGTTTGAAGGCTTCTTTTACGGTCATCTTGCGTGATTTCTTTTTGTCTTGCGACAAGCCGGCAAACATACCCTTGAGCTGCTCGGCCATATCTTCCATGCCGGGCGGCGTCATGATGTCCATCTTTGGCATTGTTTGTGCGACATCAATTTCAATTTCTGTAGTGTCCAGGTGCCCCTCGCGCAGCCGCTTGCGAAACGTTTGGCGTGTCGCGTTCTCTTCGCGAATCGGCGAGCCATCTGAAGCCCGCGGCGGTGCAAGCAGCACGTCAAGAATGCGGTCTTCAGCCGAATCTTCCGCGAGTGTGCGCACGCGTTTCATTTCCTGTTCGCGCGTTTGCTTGATGGCGATCTCTGCCAGGTCGCGAATAATCGTGTCGACATCACGGCCGACATAACCCACTTCGGTGAATTTGGTAGCTTCAATTTTGATGAAAGGCGCATCCGCGAGTTTTGCCAGGCGACGCGCGATCTCGGTTTTGCCGACACCAGTCGGTCCGATCATCAGAATATTTTTTGGATGAATCTCACTGCGCAGCGGTTCGGCAACTTGCTGACGACGCCAGCGGTTGCGCAGCGCAACGGCGACGGAGCGCTTAGCTTTTTGTTGCCCGACGATATTCTTGTCGAGTTCTGAGACGATTTCACTAGGGGTCATCGATGAGGCAGACATGGTGATTCCAGCTTATTCGAGTGTTTCAATCAGATGTTGCTGATTGGTGTAGATGCAAAGGTCGCCCGCGATCTCGAGCGATTGTTTGACGATATCGTGTGGCGAAAGTTCAGTGTGACGCAGCAAGGCCATCGCGGCTGATTGCGCGTAGGCGCCGCCAGAGCCAATCGCAGCTAGACCGTTTTCGGGCTCAAGTACATCCCCGTTGCCCGTCAGGACAAGTGTGTGCTCACGGTCCGCCACGATCAGCATGGCTTCGAGTCGACGCAGAACGCGATCAGTGCGCCAGTCGCGCGTGAGCTCAACGGCTGCGCGCATCAGGTGGCCCTGGTATTTTTCAAGCTTGCCTTCGAAGCGTTCTTGCAAGGTGAAGGCATCGGCGGTTGCGCCAGCAAAGCCAGCTAGAATTTTGTCATGGTACAGGCGCCGAATCTTACGTGCCGTACCTTTGATGATGATGTTGCCAAGAGTGACCTGGCCGTCGCCGCCGAGCGCAACCTGGTTGCCGCGTCGGACGCAAACGATGGTGGTGCCGTGAAACTGTTCCATATGCATACTCTAGAGAGAACAAGGGCACACTCTAGGTGATTGGAGTGTGCCCTGTTGGCGGTGAATCGTAAACGCTAAGCTTAAACGCAGAAATTAAGCGCGTGCGTTTAATCCCCAAACATTTTCTGACGCATTTCGCGACGCTCTTGTGCTTCAAGCGACAAGGTGGCGGTTGGACGGGCTAGCAAACGGCGGATACCAATCGGCTCGCCGGTTTCTTCGCACCAGCCGTATTCACCTGCGTCGATACGTACGATGGACTGCTGAACTTTCTTGAGCAACTTGCGCTCGCGGTCGCGGGTGCGCAATTCAAGTGCGTGTTCTTCTTCGATCGTGGCACGGTCAGCGGGATCAGGTACGAACTGTGTTTCACGCAGATGCTCGGTGGTGGCGCCTGCGTTACTCAGGATTTCCTGCTCAAGCTGGCGCAGACGATCGCGGAAGAAGCCAAGCTGGCGCTCGTTCATGTATTCCGATTCAGGCATGCGCAGCAGTTCGCTTTCTGTGGGCAGATCGTTCTCTGACAAATCACCAGCATTGAAAGGCTTCTTCTTGGCGACTTTTGCTTCGATAGCGGGAGCGGCTTTAACTGGAGCTGACTTCGGTGCTGGGTTCGCAGAAGCTGTGGCTGCAGGTTTTGCGGGTGCGGGTTTAGCAGCTACGGCACTCTTGGCGGGTGCAGCCGGCTTTTTCGTCACGGCGGCTTTGGTGGGGGCGGCGGCTTTGCTTGTGCTCGCCTTGCCTGCTACGGGTTTTGCTGCCTTGGTTGCCATAAAGGACTCCATAAAATAAATTCTGCGCGCAGGCGCAGAGGTACTACTTGGCCAAGCACTGCTCCAGACCTTTGGTAAAGATCTCTTGGGGCAATTTGCGTCCGATGAAAACCATTTTTGTGGTTTTCTTTTCGTTGGCCAGCCAGGGTTTGCCGGGTTCGGCGCCCATCAACATATGCACGCCCTGAAACAGCATGCGTTTGTTGATGCCTTTCATGTACAAAATACCTTTGTAACGCAGCAGATCGGGGCCATAGACTTGCACCACGCCGCCCAAAAATTCTTCTAAGCGCTCTGGGTCAAAAGGTTTGTCTGACTTGAATACAAAAGCGCCGATGGTGTCATCGTGCGCGGGTTTCGGGTGATGATGATCTGGGTGCGAACAGTTCGCGTGATCGTGGTCATGGTCATGATGGTGATCATGTGCATGCTGATGATCGTGCCCGTGCTCATGTTCACAGTGGCCGTGATCGTGGTCGCAATGTGCGTGATCATGGTCGTGATCATGTGCCGCATCAGGATGTTCGTCGGCCAGAAACTGTGGATCAATATCCAAAATGGTATTGAGGTTAAAGCCGCTGATATCCAAGATTTGTTTGAGATCGGTCTCACCGAAGTTCACGATTTCGATCGACGCGCGTGGATTCATGTGTACGATGCGACGGCGCAAGGCCGCGAACTCGGCATCGGTGACGAGATCCTTTTTAGAGACTAGGATGCGATCGGCAAAGCCAACCTGCTTCTGAGCCTCTTCCTGTTGATCGAGTGTTTCCATGCCGTGCTTGGCATCGACGATCGTCACGACCGCATCCAAGCGGTAGTACTCGGCGATGTCGTCGTCCATGAAGAAGGTCTGGCAGACTGGACCTGGGTTCGCCATGCCGGTCGTTTCGATAATCACGCGCTCGAAATTCAGATCGCCCGCCTGACGACGCTTACGCAGATCGTTCAGCGTACGCATCAGGTCGCCACGCACGGTGCAGCACACGCAGCCGTTTGAGAGCTCGACGATTTCTTCGTCTTGATCTTGTACGAGCAAATCGTTATCGATGCTTTCTGGTCCGAACTCGTTCTCAATCACGGCGATACGTTTACCGTGGTATTCCGTCAGAATGCGTTTGAGGAGAGTCGTTTTGCCAGCACCGAGAAAGCCGGTGAGGATTGTGACGGGGACCATTTTGTCCAAACTGCTTGGGGAATTCATGTGCGGATTAACTTCAAAAACGGTAAAGGTGCAGTAGGCACCGGACCAGGCCCAGAGTAAAAGGCAAGGCGGGATTACAGCACAGCCCACGACAAGGGGCAAACATTCTTAA